>NZ_CALIOS010000102.1:0-4194 GCF_938044715.1 uncultured Turicibacter sp. | reverse complement strand
AGAAATGGAAAAATCGTATTGGGGGAGTTAGTATGCTTTAGGAAATAAAAAAAGAGACTGATAGTCGTCGGAAAACTATCAGTCTCAAATATATAGAACATGAATTAAAAAGTAAGGTGAAGTTAATCAACTTCTTTTTTATTTTAACATTTTTGGAGAATAATGTCAAAAAATGAGGTGAAATTCCTCTTTAACGGGCTTGTATAAGAGTGATAACAAATGGTAATCGGGTGAATGATAGGGAGAAATAAAAATATGAGTAAGAATTTGAGAAGTAGAAGCCATAAGCTATGTGCTAATTATGATTATGAAAATTTTTATGATAAAGAAACAGGTGAGATTAACCAACAGTTTTTGCAAGATGTAATGAGACCAATTAAAGGGTTTAAGTATGCTCGAGCAGAGATTGAAAGTGGGAATCAACTTGAAGTAGAAATTTACCCGTCATTTAGAAAACAATTACCTGATATGATTAAGCGATTTATGAGTAACCAAAGAAAGGAATCAACCGAAGCTAGAAAAAGCTTGAATGATAGAAATTCCAGAAAGAAGTTAATGCGATTAGTTCACGAGAATTTTTATGAAGGTGACTATTGGATGACATTGACGTATGAGAAAGATCCTAAAGATTTAAAAGAAGCTAAAAAGTTCGCAAATTATTTTTTTAGAGCGATTAATCGTTCGAGAAAGAAAGAGGGATTAGAAAAAGCTAAATACGTTTATGTCATCGAGGAAGGAACTTACGGAACTAAAAGATTTCATATTCATGCGGTGATGGATAATGGATTATCTAAAGATGAAGTTGAAAGAAGATGGATATATGGAGCGACAAATATAAAAACGATGCGTTATCAAGGAAAAGAAGAGGATTTCCTAGGGATAACGAATTATATGTCAAAGAATCCAGAGGTATACCAAAAAACATCGTTCAGATTAAAAGGGGCGAGGGCGTGGGCAACGAGTAAGGGGAATTTAAGATTACCCGAGCCACGAGTTAATAAAGGGAAGTATGGTAAGAGAAAAATAACAGAATTAGCTTTAAATCATAATGAGTTGGTTGAGTTTTTGATATCGGAATACCCTCAGTATGACTTCAAAGAAGTGGAAGTTCGTCATAACGACTATAATGGACTGTTTTATATTTATGCTCGTATGCAGAGTAAGAAAAGACGTGTAAGGAGGTGAGATGGATGTTGGTTGAATGTAAATCGTTTCTGTCCGATGTCAAAGAACTCAAAAAGGAGATACTGGATTGGATTAGAGAGTTTGGACCTGATCATCCAGAATTGACGGAAAGATTAGAAAGTGACCTTTTAAAGAAAATAGACGGTCACATTAAAACGTTGGAACAAATGAAACCAGGAACGATAGTAGAGGTGAGGTAAATGGATAAGTTTTGTAAGTTGGATTTACAAACGCTAGGAGAAATCAAGTTTATATTTGAACAGGTTGTTAAAACAGGGGATGTCCCGGTGGAACAAAAAGATAAAGCAAGATTTTATGTCCGCTATTGTGAACAGTTACAAGCTAGAATCCAAAAACAAATGGAACTGGGGAATTAGAATTAGGGGGCAGTTATGCATTATCAAGTCGTGATAAAAAAAGACCATTACAACGGAAAAGGAAGTTACTTGCGAGTATATGTGCCCGGTGTAGATATTCAAGAGAAGTTCTTCATGAATGGGCTGGCTAAGGGAATGCTCCAACTAGATGATGGTCGTCAACTATCTGCCGCACAAAGAGGACTTCTCTATTCCCTATTCAACGATATTCGAATATGGCGAGGTGATAGCCACAAAAAAATAGGCGTCGAGAAAGTTAAAGAGACACTAAAAGAAAGTTTTTGTGAAGCGGCAAAGGTTTCACGATTTAGTCTTTCGAATGTGTCGATGGAGATAGCGAGTGATTTTATTGACTATGTCTTAGACTTTACGTTTGTGAATGGGATTCCGCTAACGTTCAAAACGTTTGAAATGGCTAAAACCATCAAGAATTGGTCGTATCTCTGTTTTAAAAATAGAAAATGTACGGTTTGTGGTAAATCCCATGCAGAGGTTCATCATTTAGATGCGGTAGGCCGGAGAAATCGAACGAAAGTCGATCATAGCAAGATGCAGCTCATTATGTTATGTCGAGAACATCACCAAGAGGCTCATAACATAGGAGACGAAACCTTTTTAACTAAACATTATGTAGCGGGAATTTTTGTACCAGTGGCTACATTAAAGGCTTTAAATATCAGAGGGGATTATGGAGAGGAGGCTAATGTATGACATTAGCGAGACATGAAGTGGAACGGTTGGTAGTGGAATACCAGCAGGGGAAAATTGAGTTTGATGAAATCTTTAAAAAGTTTGAAAAATTAATCGATGATTGTTTTTGGAGATTCTTAAAAAAACATCGGTTTGAGTGTCCAACACTTGAGAGAGAAGACTTAAAAAGTGTGTGTTACCTTGCATTTTATAAAAGTATTGAAGGGTTCGACATTCGAAAAGGCTATGCCTTCTCAACTTATTTTTACAAAACGGCATATTTCAGTATGTTACACGAATATCAAAAGCACTTAGGAGAAAGAGCACTTAGTCTTGATTGGAAAGAAGAGAAAAAAGACGGTTTGTTGAAATTTATAGGAGTAGACGGTTTTATCGAATCAAGACGTTTAGAGTGGCTGGAATATATGAAAGAGGTCATGGAGAGAAAGAAGTTCGAACCTAACATGGTCGAAGCGATTCTGATTCATTTAGAAACGAGAGAACCTCTTTATAAAGTGGCCTCTAGATATGGGATTTATCAAGTGAAAGCTAGTCGTTATTTAATGAAATTAAAAAAGGAACTACGAGCAGAGGTGTAGGTGATTAAAATGACGGTTAAAGAGTATTTGGAGCTAAATCAAATGACACAGACTGAATTTGCTCGACAAATAGGAGTAACGATTGTCACAGTCAATAAACATCTTAAGCTAGGAACAAAGTTCAGAGATAAAAAGACTGTCTCAAAAATGATAGCGTTAGGAATTGACGTGGAGTTGCATCAAGCGATAGGAAAACAAGTCTTATCTGAGTTTATTTATCAAGAAAAATTACATATTGAAGAATATCCAATCGGTGAAATTTATTGTTATTCCTTAGAACGGGTTAATGAAGTAACCCAATACCTAAATAGAAGAAAAATTAGTTATTACACGAGGCCAACAGATTACTGTTGGATTGTTAAGTATGATACGACATTAAGGAGTGATGAAGCGTGATCAATAGAGTCGTTTTAGTTGGAAGGTTAACACGAAATCCAGAGTTAAAATATACGGCGAACGGAATTGCGAATCTGAAGTTTAGTTTAGCAGTCAATCGAACCTATACAGGGGCTAATGGAGAAAGGCAAGCCGATTTCATTAATTGTATGGCTTGGAGAGGAACGGCTGAAAATATGGCCAAGTTTTTAAAAAAGGGAGCCTTAATTGGAATTGAGGGGCGAATGGAGACATCAAGCTATCAAACAACCGATGGGTCAACACGATATAGCACTTATGTGGTCTGCGATCATGTTCAGTTTTTAGAATCGAAAAAGTCACAATGGCAATCTCAATCGTCACCACAACAAGAAGCGGGATTTCAAACACAGTCCACGACATTTGACAGTCCATTCTCACAACCAGGAACGAATCCATTTGTTCCAAATTCGGTACCGTCAACCTACACACCAGGACAAAGCCAAGCTAGCAGCATGATTAACATCGACGATGACGACTTACCATTTTAGGGAGTGATGAAGATGAGAGAAAGAACACCTGTGAGATGTTATCGATTATTAAAAAAATATAAACAGGAGCTAACGAAAGCACAGTATAGCACGATTAAAGGTCAGATTCGAAAAGGAGACTATGAAGCGGCTATGAAGGGATTAAATCGTCTAATAGGAAAGGAGGCCTTGAGATGTTAAAGGTAGGCGATCAAGTGATTTGTTATTTAGATGAAGTGGAAGGACATCGTCAATTTGAAGTGATAAGAATACAATCTAATCAACGGTATGTTTTGAAAGGGATTGATACTAAAGCGCAAATCTGTCGCATTCTTGATAATACAATTGACAATCCATTCTTCAGTTATCAAAAAATATCAACTAAACAATAAGGGGGATTTATCATGACCTGGATTAAAAAAGGCTATTGTCATTTATTAAACAATAGCACGAGTGAAT
>NZ_CALIOS010000101.1:0-11143 GCF_938044715.1 uncultured Turicibacter sp. | reverse complement strand
CACTGAAATCCATTGTCACTACAGAATCACTCAGATGAAAGCCCACATTCTCAAAACCAAACCTGCGGTGGACAATTCCCGAAAAAATGTGCTCTCCAAAATAATCAGTTTTCTTAAGCTACCAACATTGAGCTGATTATATTCATCAAAAGGTGTAACCATTGCCGTAATAACCGGACCAAAACTATTCATTCTTCTCACATCCTTCTCATTAAGTTAAGTTACAGTGCAAGAAATTAAGAGTATCCTCAAGTTTCATTGCACTCACATAGTATGTTTCTTCTTTAGGCGAACGTTGTTGATTAATCAAACTGACTCGCACATAATTTTCCTCTTTTTGATAACTAATTTTATTTTCTGTTAAGTAGTCTTCTACGACTTTCTCATCTTGACTGGAAGCATACCAACAAAGTCCGTGTTTAGTAAGTGGCTGACAATTAATAGGAGTGGTCACCCCTACTAATTCATAGCGAGTATAACCCGTTTTATAAGCTAGACTAATACTACTAATTTCCTCTTCTACGACATAAGTTCCAATATGATCGGCTGTTGTTGATCGAAGTCGAAGTTTAACATGATTTTGTTTAGCAAGTTCAACTGCCTTTAAATGAATAACCTTAGCACCTCTAGCCGCTAATGCAATTAAGTTATCATAACTTATTTTCTCTAATACCCTTGCATTTTTAACTAATTTTGGATCAGCAGTCATAACACCTTCAACATCTGAATAAATATCAACATAAACGGCATGGAGGGCTGCTCCGAGTGCAACGGCTGACGTATCACTTCCACCTCGACCAAGCGTTGTGATTTCATTTTCTGATGTGGTTCCGACAAATCCTGGTACAACCACTACTTGATACTCTTTTAATTGACTTAACAAATAATCCGTTTCAACCTTTTCAATATTTGCATTACTAAAATTTCGGTCTGTTTTAATTCCAACCTCATTTGGTGCTAAGGCACAAGCCTTCAAGCCTTCTTGTTGTAAAAAATCAGACATCACAATACTTGAAATTACTTCACCACAAGAGATAAGACGATCACTTTCCTTTTTACTTAGATGATAAGCAACGAGTGATTTTAACGTATCTGTCGCGTAGGGGGCTCCAACTCGCCCCATAGCTGACACGACAACAACTACTCTATATCCAGCATTTACTTCCCGTCTAATATGTTTAAATGCCTCATATCTTGTTTTTTCATCACAAACTGAAGTTCCACCAAACTTTAAAACCACGATATCCATTTCAATCACCTAACAATCCATGACGATGCATATAATAAGCAATTTGAACACTATTTAGAGCTGCTCCTTTTAGAATGTTATCCGCAACAATCCAAAGATGAATCACATCGTCTTCAAATAAATCCTTCCGTATTCTTCCTACATAAACATCATCGTGATGCGCTAAATAATAAGCCATCGGATATTTTTGAGATTCAATCTCATCATAAAGGACGACATCCGATGAGTTTTTGAATAAATCCATAATTTCTTGGCGATTTTGAACGGGACCTTTTAGCTTCACAGTCGCACAAACACTATGTCCATATCGCACGGGAACCCTAGCACACGTTGCATTGACCTTAAGACTTGAATCGCTTAAAATTTTTCGTGTTTCATTAATCATCTTAATTTCTTCTTTGGTGTATCCATTCTCCATAAACACATCAATCTGGGGAATAACATTGTGTGCCATTTGATAATGAACTTTATCTGATCGGGTCGGTAAAATTTGTGGAACATAATCATCTTGTTCCAACTCTTGATTATATTCATATAACGCTTTGGCTCCCGCACCTGAAATCGCCTGATAAGTTGCTACATTGACCGATTCAATGCCGTAAACATCCATTAAAGGTTTTAAAGCAACCACTAATTGAATCGTTGAACAATTTGGATTAGCAATTAACTTCATTTCATGAGTTAAAACGTCTGCATTTACCTCGGGAACCACGAGTGGAATATCTTGATGCATTCTAAATGCACTTGTATTATCAATGACGACAGCACCTTTAGAAACCGCAATCGGTGCAAATTTTTCTGACACACTTCCTCCAGCACTAAAAAAAGCAAGATCGATTCCATCGAAAGAATTTTCCGTCAATTCTTCAATGATGAGGGGTTGCCCTTTAAATACCATGCTTTTCCCAGCCGAACGGCTTGATGCCAATAACTTTAATGAAGTCACCGGAATAGGATAACGTTCTAATGTTTCAACCATACTTTTTCCAACTTCACCACTTGCGCCTACAATCGCAACCGAATATCCGTATCGGTTCATTCTTTATCTCCCCTTTTTATCAGCAGTCGCAATATAATTGGTTAAAAAGCGGAAAAGATAATAAGCTGCTGTTTTAGGAGCAACAATACTTGGAAGCGATCCAGCCAATTCTGCCTGTATTCCGATTTGTTTTGCATAATCAAAGTCGACTCCACCTGGTTTACTACTTACATCAATAATATAGCAATCTTTTGGAACATAATTTAAAGCTTCTTCATCTAACACCATAGCTGGAACAGTATTTACAATCACATCATAATGTTGCAAATCTTCAACCATTAAATCAATATGAATAGGCGTTAATCCCATTTCAAACAATCTCGCCTCGTCTTTTTTCTTTCTAAAGGTCACGGTGACATGCGCACCTAACGCTTTCAAATCTCTGGCAATGGTTTGACCTGTTCTACCTGCCCCAATCACTAATATTTCAGCTTGATGAATCGTTATTTCTGTGTTTTTAATAATATTAAAAATAACGCCTTCTGCTGTTGGAATAGAATTATAAATAGCCACTTCATCATAGTCAAAAATTACTTCACATTTTCTAGGGACAACTTGAAGCAATTCAACTAATTTCGGGTATTTAATTGGGGTTAAAATGGTACAATCTTCGGGTAAACTCAAGAGCACTTCTTCACTTAATCGCAAATTGGTATTTGCAATTTTCCCACTTGCACTAATTCCTCCAAACGGCAAAATAAAATAACGAGTTTGCTTTAAAATATTAAAATCAAAACTCAATGATTCCGGATGATACTCAACTAAATCAAGTCCACTTTCTCGAATAAAACCAGTTAAGTAATTCATTCGCTTATCATTATTAATAATTAAAATCATTATCTATCACCTACCTCAAGTTTTCTTACGTTGTATTTTATGACTTTTAACCCCTAGTGGTGACAGTAATCGAGGTTCTTCTCTACTTATTGCTTTCAAAGAAAAAGAGCCTAATTTTAAAAATTAGACTCTTTTTTTCACCTTTTATTTTGTACATTCTGGACGAGTTCCCGCTACCATTTCATCAACTGTTTTAAATTGATACCCTTTTTCTTTTAACTGATTAATCATTGGCTCTAAAGCAATGACCGTTTCAGGTTTAGGATGCATTAAGATTAAGGTCCCAGGTTCAACCTTACTCATCACACGATTAATCATTTGATCAGCACTTCCTCCCATCCAATCAATGGTATCTGCTGTCCAAAGAATAGTATACATCGATTGATCCGCTGCAGCCTTTAGGGTTCGATCATTAAACTCACCACCAGGAGGGGCAAAATAAACAATTGGTTCATTGATAATTGATGATAACACGTCATTCGTTTTCGTGATTTCTTCTACATATTGCTCATATGTATATCCTCCCCATTTTGAGGGATGAGAATACGAATGATTTCCAATTAAATGTCCATCTGTATATAATTTAGAAACCTGATTTTTATGTTTTTCAGCATAACGACCTTCAACAAAGAAGTTTGCTTTTACCCCTAGTCGATCCAAAATCGTAATCATTTTATCTAGTTCCTCTTCACCCCAAGCTACATTTATTAATAAAGAAACATAATTCCCTTCTTCATTTCCTTTGTAAATGGGTTCATTTCTAAAATCTTCTGGACTATTTTGATAAGGGATACTTTTACACATTAGTAAAGATTCATCAAAACTTCCATTTAATAACATATTATTATAAGATAATTCATAATCTATCTCTGCTCCCATCAATCCCGGAACAAATTTAAACACAGAATCTTTTCGTGGTTCAACCGGATCTTGACGGTGATTTTGCATGTAATCCATCAATTGAATGGAAATTTCATCATTCATATTGGCAACGGGGGATGATTTTTGAAAAAAATTCAAACTAATCACAATGCTAACATACCCTACGATGGCGAGTAAGGTTACGATATTTTGTTTCATTTTCTGACACCTCTAATTTTATGACAAGTATTTAACATAAATCTTTTACATTTTACCCAAAATAAAGTTAACCTATACTCAAATTATTTTTTCACATTCTTAAAAATACCTTAAAAAATAAAAAAAGTCCTATTGTATCCCCTACAATAGGACTTTTTGATTAAGCTTGCTCTGCCGCTTGTTCTTTCATTGCTTCTTTACGTGATAAGTTAACACGACCACGCTCATCCACTTCTGTTACTTTAACTAAGATTTCATCACCAATAGCTACAACATCTTCTGTTTTAGCAACACGTTCTTCAGCCAATTGAGAGATATGAACTAATCCATCTTGTCCTGGGAAAATTTCAACAAAGGCACCGAATTTTTCGATTCGTACCACCTTACCTAAATAAATTTTACCGACTTCAACTTCACGAACAATATCTTCAATCATTGCAACGGCTTGATTAATGTTTTGTGAGTTGTCATGTAAGATGTAAACTGTTCCATCTTGCTCAATATCAATTTTAACACCTGTTTTATCAATAATTTCATTGATTTGTTTTCCACCAGGGCCGATGACATCGCGGATTTTATCAACTTTAATTGTAATGACTTTAATTTTTGGTGCAAATGCAGATAGTTCTTCACGCGTTTCAGAAATAGTCCCTAACATATGGTTAAGAATTTGCATACGTCCAACTTTTGCCTGTTGTAAGGCTTCTTCTAAAATTTGACGATTTAACCCTTCAATTTTAATATCCATTTGAAGAGCTGTTACCCCTTTAGCTGTTCCAGCCACTTTAAAGTCCATATCTCCTAAATGATCTTCCATTCCTTGAATATCAGTTAAAACGGTGTAATTTTCACCTTTTTTAACTAATCCCATCGCAATCCCAGCAACTGGTGCTTTAATCGGAACTCCAGCTGCCATTAAGGCCATTGTGGAAGCACAAATTGAAGCTTGTGATGTCGATCCATTTGATTCTAAGACTTCTGATACTAAACGAACTGTATATGGGAAGTCTTTTTCAGAAGGCATGACTTGTTTTAATGCGCGCTCTCCTAAGGCACCATGTCCAATCTCTCGACGACCTGGTGCCCCGTAACGCCCTGTCTCTCCTACAGAGAATGGAGGGAAATTATAATGGTGCATAAAACGTTTTGTTTCTTCTACTTCTAATCCATCTAACATTTGATGCTCATTTAAGGCACCTAATGTACAAACTGATAAAGCTTGCGTTTGTCCACGTGTAAACAACGCTGATCCATGTGTACGTGGTAATAAATCAACACGTGAAGATAATGGACGAATTTCATCAATCTTACGACCATCTGGACGTACTTTTTCATCAGTAATTAAGCGACGGACTTCTTCTTTTACAATTTTATTTAAAACTTCTTTTACTTGCTTTAATTCTTTGTCACTTGCTTCTTCTGATTCGAATACGTCTAAAACACGTGCATTAACGGCGTCAATTGCTTCTTGGCGCGCATGTTTTTCAACGACTTGAATCGCGGCTAGCATGTCTGCTTCTGCCATTTCACGAACACGTGCATTAATCGTCGCATCCACTTCATATAGGTTTAAATCCATTTTCGGTTGTCCAATTTCAGCCACAATTTGCTCTTGGAAAGCAACAATTTGTTTAATCATCTCATGACCAAACATAATCGCCTCTAACATATCTTCTTCTGGAACTTCTTTTGCTCCAGCTTCAACCATGTTGATCGCATCTTTTGTTCCAGCAACCGTTAAATCAATATCTGACTTCTCTAATTCCTCTACGGTTGGATTAATAATAAATTTTCCATCTACTCGACCTACAACAACTCCCGCAATCGGTCCTTCAAATGGAATATCTGAAATTGATAAAGATAATGATGATCCAATCATCGCTGCAATGGCAGGCGAATTATCGTGATCAACACTCATTACATAGTTAATCACTTGGACATCGTTACGGAATCCATCTGGGAATAAAGGACGAATTGGACGGTCAATTAAACGTCCTGATAAAACAGCATGCTCACTTGGGCGTCCTTCACGTTTAATAAACCCACCTGGTACTTTTCCAACAGCATAAAGACGCTCTTCATATCCAATTGTTAATGGGAAAAAATCTATATCTTTAGGTTCTTTTGAAGCAACACAAGTTGATAAGACAACTGTGTCACCATAGCGTACTAAAACCGAAGCATTCGCTTGCTTTGCCAATTCCCCAATTTCAAATGAAAGGGGACGACCAGCCAGTTCAAACGAATAAACGTGTTTCTCTGACATATTATATTACTCCTTCATATTCTACATTTATATTTATTCTTTTCTATCATACCATAAGCAAATAATTTTACGAAATAATTTTTTTCATAATCATCCCTAATTTGCCAAGTTCGTCTTTTTTTTGTTTTAAAAGTGTTTTATTCTGCCTTTTTACTTCAATCTAGACAATTTTATTATTCTCAACTGCTTATTAAATTATCACGAGTTATGACATACGGTGATCATAAAAAAAAGAACCTTCTACCGAAGGTTCCTCTTTTATTATCGACGTAATCCTAAACGCTCGATTAATGAAGCGTAACGGTTGATGTCTTTGTTACGTAAGTAAGTTAATAAGTTACGACGTTTACCAACCATACGTAATAATCCACGACGTGAATGGTGGTCATGTTTGTGCTCTTTTAAGTGTCCGTTTAAACGGTTGATTTCAGCCGTTAAAACTGCGATTTGTACTTCTGGAGAACCTGTATCTCCTTCGTGTACTGCATAAGCTTTGATGATTTCTTGTTTTTCTGTTTTAGAAATAGCCATTACTATTACCTCCTAATATTTTTTCATACGCCTTATACCAAGCAAATCGCTGGAGGAGCTAAAAGCATAGAATAAGGACTTTTTTATTGTATCATAATTTTAAATTAATTCAAGTCCTATTTGAAATATCCTCTGACCGTTTTACGATCATGATTTAACTGTGTCATCAAGGCTTCAATGGAAGAAAAACGTTCTTCATCACGAAGACGATGATAAAATTCAACCTTCATTTCTTGACCATAAATATCTTGATTAAAATCTAAAATATGAACTTCAACCGACACATTATCGATAAAATTAAACGTTGGATTATGGCCGATATTACACATTCCAGCATAAGATTGCCCCTTCACCCAAACTCTAACGGCATAAACTCCATTTTTAGGAATAATATAGGCTTCAGTCGTTGCGACATTTGCAGTTGGGAAACCAATTTGTCTTCCCTTTTGTTGTCCACTAATCACTGTTCCACAAAGCGTATACGGTCTTCCAAGCATTTCATTTGCTTTTTCAATATTTCCAACAGCTAAGTAAGACTTGATTTCAGTTGCTCCGATTTTTTCTCCTTCAATTTCTTTTTTATCCGTTACATTTAAGCTGAATTTTTCTGGGTATTGTCGAAGTAACTCCACTGAACCTTCTCCCTTCTTTCCAAATCGAAAATCAAAGCCGGTCGAAACGTGCTCTACCTTCATCTTAACTAAATAACGTTCAATAAAATCTATCGCTCTAAGTGATGCCAACTCTTCATTAAAAGTTAAAATCATTAAATAATCAACTCCAAGTTCCGTTAATAAACGAACTTTTTCAGTTGGTGGGGTTATCAAGTGTTCAGAACTTAATTTTTTCAAGATCACATTTGGATTAGGTGAAAAGGTCATCACAGCACTTTTTAATCCATTTTTTTTAGCATATTCAATCGCTTCTTTAATCACTAGTTGATGCCCAATATGTAAACCATCAAAATACCCTAAGGCTACACTTAATCCCTCTTCTGAATTAAAGGATGTTTGATTTAAATTCAAAACTTTCATTTTACTCACTTCCTAAAAGAATCCCCTTACGGATTTCATGACTGGTTTCGACTCGTGCTTCTCATACACGGCTAAACATTGCCCAGATTGACTAAAAATTGCAAATTGAGGAGTTTCTATATTTCCAACTTGTTCAGGATGTAATTGAACTCCATTTCGAACTAACTTTTCAACCCAGTGATCAACCGTTACCTTTGGAAAATCTTCAAAAGCTTGTTCAATCGTTAATAAACTTAAGGACTGATGCTCAACCTTTTCTTTTAATTGATCGATCGATAAACAATCTGAAATTTTAAAAACACCAGATGCAATACGTCGAAGGTGTGACATATGAGCTGGATATCCTAGCTTTTCACCAATCGTTACGGCTACTGTTCGAACGAATAACCCTTTACTTCCTTTGACACGGAAACTAAATTTCACACAACCCGTTTGCTCATCTTGAATAACCTCTCCAAGTAATTCTAATTCATAAATCGTCACTTCACGACGAGGTCGTTCAACCGTTTGCCCTGCTCTTGCATATTCATATAGTTTTTTTCCATTGACCTTAACCGCTGAATACATAGGAGGAACTTGAATACTCGTTCCTAACATTGATTTTAATACCGCTTTAACTTCTTCTTTTGTAATCTGACGATGAATGGGTTTCGATTCAACGACTTCCCCATCTGCATCTTCGGTCGTCGTTGAAAAACCAATCGTCACCTCACCCAAATATTCTTTTTCATTTGCCGTTAAAAATTGCGAAATTTTAGTTGCACGACCGATGCAAAGTGGTAAAACCCCGGTTACACTTGGGTCAAGTGTTCCTGTATGCCCTACTTTTTTTGTCTTTAGCACTTTACGGACAATATTAACACAATCATGTGATGTCATTCCTGCTGGTTTATCTAATAACAATACGCCATCCATGCCTTCACCTCATTATTTCCTTTAAATCGATAATAAAAACTGCTCAAAAACTTCATTTGCCATCAATAAGCCACTTGGAGTTAGCCGGACATTTAATTCTTTTTGTTCTAAATATCCCTTTTGAATTAATTCTTCAAACGCTTTTCCATAAATCTCATCGATATTCACATCGTATTTATCACTAATCGCCTTTAAATTAACACCCTTTAATAATCTTAAACCGAGAAACATTTCTTCTTCAATCATTTCCTCTTTCGTTAACGCATGTGATTCTATCATTGGGAGCTTCCCATCTTTTAATAGCTCAATATACGTATTGATAGAACGAGTATTTTGATAACGCTGCCCCTTAACATAACCATGCGCGCCAAGTCCTACACCAATATACGTCTCATTTTTCCAGTACCACTGATTATGTAAACTTGGTTTAGATTTTGCAAAATTGCTAATTTCATCATGCTCATATCCCGCTTCTGTTAACGTCTCAATCGTCACTTCATACATCTTGGCTTCTATTTCATTATCTGTTAGCTCAATTTGATCTCTCATATAAGCTAAGTATAATTGAGTATGTTCTTCTACGATTAAGGAATAAGCTGAGATATGCTCCACCTCTAGTGAAATAACCTGTCTTAAATCATCTCTTAACTCATCAAGTGTTTGTCCTGGAATGGCATAAATCAAATCTAAATTAATATTTTTAATTCCACATTGTTTTAAGTTAGCAACCGCTTGAATAACCTCTTGAGCCTGATGTTTTCTTCCAATTCGCTTTAATAAAGATTCATGAAAAGTTTGAACGCCCAAACTAAATCGATTCACACCTTGAGCTTTTAAATATTGAATTTTATCACGTGTTAAATTTTCAGGATTTGCTTCAATACTAAACTCTTGAATCTGATTCATCTGGATCTGTTCCGTTAAAAAATCAAAAAGGGGTTGAATTTGCTCCACACTTAAAGCCGTCGGTGTTCCTCCCCCAATATAAATACTTTGGAGGTTTGAAAACCCAACGTTCTGTTGATACAGTTTCAATTCTTGAATCAATGCTTCGATATATTCAGCATGTCGTTGTCCTTTTGTTAAAAGCTTTGGAAAATCACAATATGTACAGATATGATCACAAAATGGGATATGTATATATAATCCTTTTGGCATACCGTTCACCATTATAAACGGTCTAACACGTTTAAATGAAGACGTTTAGCCATCTCACGTGCCATGATCATATATTCATCATTTAAAAATTTAGGATTATGACAATCAGAGTTAACGATCACCTTTGTCTCTTTAAATTCTGTTGCAATTAACGACCAGAACTTTTCAGATGGATAAGGATAACGAACCCCATCTTCATATCGTTTTTTCCCGCGTCTAAAACCATTTGCATTTAATTCTAAAATGACATCATATTGATTGGCAGCTTTTGCAATTTGACGAGTTGCTCTAATGCACGCCTCATCCCATTTAGGGTAAAGTGTCATAAAAACATCTGGGTGAGCTAGAATTTTAAATAAGCCAGTTGACATCGCTTCAACAATTTTAGCCGCATATAATTCAAGTTGCTCTGGTCTTGTAAAATGAAACGCATCTTGATATTTTCCATCTAAATAAATATAATGTTGAGCTAATACTAGATAATCCGTCTTTGCAGCTAAACTCGCAATATAATCATGAGTATGAGGGAAATATTCACATTCGAATGCCTTCAGCAAATGAATTTGTGGATATTTCTTCTGAGCCTCTTCAATATCATTTAAATAAATGTCTAAATCTTCAAACTCCATACGACGTCCCATTTCAGGGAAGTTTTCATAAGGAACATGACAACTCATTCCAAGTTCTGTATAGTTTTGATTTACCGCTTCTAAAACATAGTCTTCAACTGTTCCTTTAGCATGTTTACAACGGTCATGATGTGTATGATAATTAGTTAACATCTTCTCACCTTCTTATGTAGTCTCTATTAAACAGTTTATCCTAAGTTTGTCATAGTATAAACTAAGTTGCTTTTTATTATGGAAAAAGAGAGGTTTCCCCCTCTCTTAATCTTCATCCATTGATAAAACAGCCATGAATGCCTCTTGTGGAACCTCAACTGATCCAACTGACTTCATACGTTTTTTACCTTCTTTTTGTTTTTCAAGTAATTTACGTTTACGTGAAATATCTCCACCATAACATTTAGCTAA
>NZ_CALIOS010000100.1:0-40019 GCF_938044715.1 uncultured Turicibacter sp. | reverse complement strand
TTAATAAGTCTTCAACTGCTAAGTCATCATCCGTTTTCACATACCCTCTGCCAAGTCCTTGATACTTCTCATACACCCAATCATCTTTTTGTTGCCAGTCTTGTTTTTTAATCTGACGAGCTAAACAATAGTTTTCTAGCACATCAACTTGACGTTGATAAGCCTGAAACGCTTCGTAAAAGGATTGTTGTTTTTTTATCTGACTTACATCCATAAAAAGTCCCGTTTTAATGATCATAAACATCGATTCATGACGCCATCCATTCATCATGACATCAAAGACATGATAAAGTAACACCATTAGAGGGTGAATCAACATAGATTCTTTATAATCTAAAAAGACTGGAATCTCAAATTTAGGGAAAATAGAGGCAATCAGTTCTTGATACTCCTCTGATTGTGCCGTATAAATGGCAATATCATTAAATGCATAACCCTCTTTATGAATCAAGTGATGAATTCGTTTTGCTACTTCTTCAACTTCGAGTCGGCTATTCGCTGCTTGGAAAAAATGGACGCCTTTTGCTTCACTTTTAACCGTCGGAAACTGCATAAATTGTTTTTCTAGATGAGCTAAGGCAGTGTCTGATTTAAAACGATGATTCCCCTCTGTTAGTTCTTGAATTTCATAATTTAATCCCATTTCTTCTAGTTGCGAAGCTAATTTAGAATAGGTACGAGATGGCAAAGAAAAAACAGAGCTAGTTGAATTTAAATCATGTGTTAACACAATAGTGACAGATTTCGCGTACTTCATCAATTGCAATAAAATTAATTCTTCTTGCTTATTAAATAAATGATAGCCATCAATATAAAAATCACTATTAGCAATCGTTGAGGAATAAGCGATTTGCTCACTCAACAACGTATAATAATCTTCTGTCATCAAATATCGACCTAATGATAATTTTTCAAACTCATCATATAAAATAGCAATATCATTAATTTTTTTTACGGATTGAACCGACCAATTCGAAATCTCTTGTTGTGTTTGAATGGTTTGAAATAATTGATTCGGTGTCACACAATAATTTTTAAACTCCGCAATCATCTCACCTACTTTTGAAATGAAACCAGGTTTGTTTGCATAAAACGGAAATAATGATAGCTGATCTTTTTTTTCATTCATGACTTTTTGCAACAACAGCGCCAATCCAACTTGGTTCAAATGATAGCGACTCAAACCACCCGTTTCCTGTAAAATACGATATGCAAAACGATTAAAACTTAATCCCTGTACCCTCATTAAACTAGGATACTGACTTTGTTTTAAAAGTTGATATTCTAAATGAAACGTCATCTGATCAGGTGCAATAACAAAAATAGGATCTCCCTGTGGAAGCTCATCACAAGCTGCCTTAATTTCATTTAAAACAAGTCTTGTTTTTCCAACACCTGATCGCCCTAAAATAAAACGAATACTCATCTCTTTCACCTTCTTTAATTAAACTAATCAATCGATATCCTCTTTATTATGGCATCTTATTTAATGAAAGTCATTATTTAAAATAAAAAGACAACTCGTAAAAATGCGAGTTGTCTTGATTTATATCTAAAAGGCTTATTTTAAAGCGTCTTTTAAAGCTTTACCAGCTTTGAAAGCAGGATATTTGCTAGCTTCGATTTCGATTGTTTCTCCAGTATGTAAGTTACGTCCTTGACGTGCAGCACGCTCACGTACTTCAAACGTTCCGAATCCTACTAATGCTACTTTGTCATCTGCTTGTAACGCTTCAGTTACTGCTTCAATATAAGCACTTAAGAATTTATCTGCATCTTTTTTAGTTAACTCAGCTTTTTCAGCGATTTTATCTACTAATTGAGAACGGTTCATAAAAATCAATACCTCCTAAGACATTTCTTTGCAAGTAAAAGTTTACCACACCCGTTTTATGGTTGCAAACATTTATTTGAATATTTTGTTGAGACAACACTATTTTAGGCAATTTACTTCGCTTTTTTTCATCTAAATTAATATTTTATAAAAAATCGCTTCAAAAATGAGAAAAGCCTCTTTTGAAGTAAATCAATAAGAGACTTTTTCGGCTTATTTTAAAGCATAATGGCAATTAATCCACCATTACCTTGGTTTACAATTTTAATTAATGTATCTTGTAATTTAAAGCGTGCATTTTCTGGCATTGAATATAATTTTGCTGAAATACCATCGCGTACAATATCACTTAAACAACGACCAAAGATTTCAGTAGACCAGATTGCTAATGGATTATCAGCAGAATCTTTCATAATAAAGTCAATTAAATCTTTACTTTGTTGTTCTGTTCCGATGATTGGTTCAAATACTGACTCAACATCGACACGAATCATATGAATAGATGGTGCAATAGCTTTTAAACGAACTCCATAGCGTGCTCCTTGTTTTACAACGGTTGGCTCACTAAGTGTCATATCTTCGATTGATGGAGTTGCAATTCCATATCCAACTTGTTTAACCATCTTAAGTGCAGATGCAATAGGTTCATATTCCTTTTTAATATTTGCATAATCTTGTAATAAGAACATTAAATCTGCTTTATCTTTAATTGGTCCAACTAATTCTGTTAAAATTTGATCATATAATTGATCTGGAACCTTAATTTCAAGCTCTGCTAACCCTACACCAGCATCTAAAGCACTGATAAAACAATCCTCAACAATATCTTCTGCTTTTAATTCATCAGCTAAGTAATTAATATCACGAAGCTTGTAGAATTCATTTGTACTTTGATTAATTAATTTTAAGAAGCGTGCTTTTAACCAATTATCATCACTTAATGCATCAACCCAGCTTGGTAATTTAATATCAAGTTCTGAAACTGGGAATTCATATAAAGCCTCTGTTAAGACACTATAAATATCTTTTTTCGTCATATTTTCAACACTTAGAGGTAATACTGGAACACCATACTCATCTTGTAATTGATTTCTCAATTCTTGTACATCATCAGTTTTTGGATGAGTCGTATTTAAAATCACAATAAACGGTTTATTAATTGCCTTTAATTGTTCAATGACTAACTGTTCAGCCTCTAAGTAATCATCGCGATTAAAGTTTCCAATCGAACCATCCGTTGTCATAACGATTCCAATATGCGAGTGATCTTCAATAACTTTTTGTGTTCCGATTGCTGCTGCCTCTACAAATGGAATTGGTTCATCATACCATGGTGTATTCACCATACGTGGTCCTTCATCCGTTTCATATCCAATCGCACTTGGAATGACATATCCAACACAATCAATTAAGCGAATATTCGCACTTACCTCTCCTTCAACTGTTACATTAACAGCCTGTGCTGGAACAAATTTTGGTTCTGTTGTCATAATAGTTTTACCATTCGCACTTTGTGGTAATTCATCTATCATGCGTTTCTTTTCATTTTCATCTTCAACTAGTGGAATAACTAAAGATTCCATAAATTTCTTGATGAATGTTGATTTTCCTGTACGAACCGCCCCTACTACGCCGAGATAGAATTCGCCATTCGTACGAGCAAAGACGTCTCTCATCAGTTCATTTGTTTCCATATAGTAAACCTCCATTTTCACTTGTATTTTGTCAATATCAATGTATGATGCTTATCCCCTACTTTATGAGAGAATTTTGATAAAACTTTAATTTTTTTACTGTAGGCCTTATTAATCCATGGAATTATTGCCATAAAACTACACTAACAACAGTAAATGAAAGCGTAGCCTGTCTGTGTTTTCTTCGAATTATATGCAAGAGCTATCTCAATATATGATAACTTCTTTTAATTTGAAATAAAAAAATATCCTAGCTTTCGCTAGGACATTTACTCAAACCTTAAAATCAACCCTTTAATACATTTAGATTTCTCAATGATGATTACATCATCATTTTTAATAACTCATTCATATCTGTTGGAACTTCCCCGTTAATAATCATTTTAGTTAATTGATCTTCAATAGCAGGATCAACTTTTCGTCCAACCATTGCTGCTACACTTCCAATCAATGCTCGAACTTGTTGTTCATTTTTCAAATCCATTTGTGAAGCCTCAGATGCAATATTAAAAAGATCATCTTGCTTTACATTTACATCTTTCCCAAATTTCCCAAAAATATTATCAAACATATTAAAACCTCCTCAAGTCATTTTCAATATAGCATATGACTCAAGGAGGGAATTTGTCACTATTTAATTTAAAATTGTGATGATTTTTGCCTATTAATAAAATTCTGGCTTCATATCACGCATCATTAATTGTGAAATCGCAAGTGTTGGCTCTAGTTTATTAAAAATAACTTGATAAACCGTCTCAACGATTGGCATTTCAATTTGAAGTTCATGAGCTAATTCATAAGTTGCTTGACAAGTACGAACTCCTTCAACAACCATGGTCATACTATCAATTGCTTCTTGTAAATTTGATCCACTTCCTATTTTATAACCTGCCTGCCAGTTACGACTATGAACTGAAGTACACGTTACAATTAAGTCTCCTAGACCACTTAGACCACCAAATGTTTCTTCATTTGCTCCAACAGCAACACCTAATCGTTTAATTTCAACTAATCCACGTGTAATTAAGGCTGCTTTAGCATTATCACCATAACCAAGTCCAGCAATAATTCCAGCTGCTAATGCAATAACATTCTTAATTGAACCTCCAACCTCAACTCCAATTAAATCATCTACACGATAAACACGGAAATAATGATTATTGAACATTAGTTGGATTTCATTTGCTAATTCAACAACCGTGGAAGCACATGTCACAGTCGTTACAGCACGTTCAATTACTTCTTCAGCATGTGAAGGCCCTGATAAAGCAACAAATGCTACTAAATGATTAGCATTAATTTCCTCTTGAACAATCTCAGAAACACGTTTATGGGTTCCTGGTTCAATTCCTTTACTTGCATTAATAATAACAACTGGATGATCTAATACTTCGTTTATCTCTTTTAAAACTGCACGGATTACTTTAGTAGGGACTGATAATAAAATCATCTCAGCCTCTTTTAAAGCTTCACTTAAATTTGTTGTTCCCTTTAAATTGTCAGGTAACATAAGCTCCTTAAAAAATCGAGAATTGTGATGATTTCGATTGATATCATCAATAATTTCCTGATTTAAATCGTACAATTTAACATCATGTCCATTATCACATAGGACTTGTGCTAAAGCTGTTCCCCAACTTCCAGCTCCTACAACTGTGATTGATTTTGTCATCTTTATACCCTCCTAACGATTATTCATTAATCGCGTGTTCTGGCAATAATATGAATCGGTGTTCCTTCAAATCCAAAAGCTTGACGTAAACGATTTTCTAGATAACGTTTGTATGAGAAGTGTAATAATTCTGGATCATTAACGAAAATAACAAACGTCGGTGGTTGAATTGATACTTGTGTTGCATAGTAGATACGTAAACGTTGACCATTATGAGTTGGTGTTGGATTCATGGCTACTGCATCCATAATCACATCATTTAAAACATGAGTCACAACACGTTTTTTATGATTTTCAGCCGCTAAATTTAACGGTTCAAATAACGTATGTAGACGTTTTTTCGTTAAAGCAGATAAGAACACAATTGGAGCATAATCTAAGAATGACATTTCAGTACGGATTAATTCTTCCCAATCACGCATTGTTTTATCGTCTTTTTCAATAGCATCCCATTTATTTACAACAATCACAACCGCTTTTCCAGCTTCGTGTGCATATCCAGCGACACGTTTATCTTGTTCAATTAATCCTTTAGAAGCATCAATAACAATTAAACAAACATCACTACGTTCAATAGCACTTAAGGCACGTAAAACACTATATTTTTCAGTTGTTTCGTACACCTTACCACGCTTACGCATTCCGGCCGTATCGATTACAACATATTTTTGTCCATCTTTTGTAAATTCAGTATCAATTGCATCACGAGTCGTTCCAGCGATATCACTAACAATCACACGTTCTTCGCCTAACAAAGCATTTGTTAATGAAGATTTTCCCACGTTTGGACGTCCAATTAAACTAAATTTAATGACATCTTCTTCATAATCCATACCTTTTTTCTCTGGCATATTTAAAACGATTTGGTCTAACATATCACCAAATCCAATCCCATGAATTGCTGACGTTGCAATTGGATCTCCAAGACCTAGTGAATAAAATTCATAAATTTGTTCTTTAAAGTTGATATCATCAACTTTATTAACAATCAACACGACTGGTTTTTTTGTTTTATATAACATATTTGCTACTTCTTGATCGGCTTGAGTAATTCCATCACGAGCATTTGTAACAAATACAATAACATCTGCTTCATCCATTGCAATTTCAGCCTGATACTTAATTTGGCGCATGAATGGTTCATCACCAATTTCAATTCCACCTGTATCAATGACATTAAATTTGCGAGTTAACCATTCCCCGCTACTATAAATACGATCTCTTGTGATTCCAGGTTCATCTTCTACAATTGAAACACGTGAACCTACGATACGATTAAAAATAGTCGATTTTCCAACATTAGGACGACCAACGATTGCTACTACAGGTAATACCATGTTGCCACCTTCTTTCATCTTTACACATAACTAAGTCGTTAATATTATATTAGTTTTATAATGACTTAGTCAAATTTTACTTCATATTTGGTTTTGAAATAAAAAAAGGGGGGGATTTTCCCCTTTTTTATTATTTTAATAAGTTCTTTAAGGCATCTCCGAATAAGTCTCCAAGTGTTTCAGTTTCCGCTTGTTCCTGTTCTTTCATGTACTTATTAAACTCTTCACGTTCTGCATCTTCTTTAATACGACGAATGCTTAATTCAAGTTTTGCTTGTTTTGGTTCAAAACGCATCACTTTAACTTCAACAACTTCACCAACTGATAACACATCTTCTACACGATTAATGCGTTTTTCAGTAATTTGATTTGCCGGTAAGAAACCAATAACATCTTCTTCAATCGCAACAAATGCACCACGATCATTCATTGATTCCACTTTTCCTGTAATAACGTCTCCCACTTTTAAAGTTACCGTATTCCATGGATTTTCTTTCACAGCACGTAATGATAATCCCAAACGATGTTTTTTCACATCTAATGAAATAATTTTAACTTCTACTTCTTCATTAACTGATACTAAAGAGGCCAATTTTTTATTTGGATTCCAAGAAGCTTCAGTAAAATGACATAATCCCTCAATATATGGTGCTACCTTAATGAATGCCCCTAAATCAGTCATATTCGTCACTGTTCCACAAATGACATCTCCGACTTTATGACTAAATGTTTGCCATGGATCTTGCTCTACTTTTTTTAATGATAATCCAATACGATTATGTTTTTTATCTAATAAAATGATTCGCACTTGAACTTTTTGCCCTTCAGACACCACTTCTTCAAGTTTTGCTTTATGATCCCAAGAAAGTTCTGAAAGATGAACAAGTCCTTCTACCCCTTTAGCTAACTCAACAAATGCTCCAAATTCCGTTAAACGAACCACTGTTCCTTCTAACACTTCATTTTCATGATGAACTTGTACGAATTGTTCAAATGGTGTCGGTAAAACAGCTTTAATTGAAAGTTGAATTTTTGTTCCTTCTACTTTAATCACTTTCGCACTTACCTCTTGATTAACAGTTAAGGCGTCTTCTACCTTTTCAACTGGTAGATGAGAAATTTCTGAAATATGAACCAATCCTTCTAAAGCACCAAAACGAACAAATGCTCCAAATTTTTCAAGACGCACGACTTTTCCAGTCACGATATCTCCTACAGCTAAAGTAGAGTACTGATCTTCACGTGCCACTTTTAATTGCTCTGCCACGACAATTTTACGAGAGACTTTAATGCGTTTATTACGTGGATTGAATTCAACAATACGAACTAGCATTTTTTGCCCAACGTATTGTTCTAAATCTGTTACAAAATCGACATCTACCATGTTAGTTGGTAAAAAAGCATCCATTCCGATATTAACAATTAAACCACCTTTTACCGTGCGGATAACTCTCCCTTCTAATGTTTCACCTTTTTCATAAGCTACTTTTAAATCTTGGAAGCGTTGGTATTCAAGTAATGCACGACGAGATAATAAAATTTGCTCATCATCTACTTTTTTAGCCATTGCTTTAATAGTATCTCCAACTTTAACAACATCTTTAGCAGATTCTACTTTATCTAACGTTAATTCATTTAAATAAATAGTTCCTTCTGTTGCTCCACCAATATCTACTGTTACTTCTTGATTAGAGACACGAACCACAACACCCTCAACAATATCATTTACTGAAGGTAATGAAAAATTCGTAAATTCTAAAACATCATTCATTGTCATTTCTTCATGATCAACTTGATTAAACTGCTTCATTATTTTCCCCGCCCTTTGCAATGTTAATAATTGTATTAATAACTTCTTCAATTGTCATATATGAAGTATCAACCTCAATCGCATCTTCGGCCTTTAATAAAGGAGAATGTTTGCGAGTTGAGTCTAACTCATCACGTGTTTGAATTTCTTGTTTTAAACTTTCTAAATCACATGGAATATTTCGTTTAATATTTTCTTTATAACGACGTTCAGCACGAACTTCTACAGAAGCTGTCATAAAAATTTTATAATCTGCATCTGGTAAAACATTAGTCCCGATATCACGCCCATCCATTACAACATTTGCTGTTTTAGCATACTCAATTTGACGACGTTTTAATTCATCACGAACGACTTTATGGGCTGAAACCACTGATACATTTTGAGAAACAATCGGTTGACGAATAGCCTCTGTCACATCAACGTCATCTAAATATACTTTTTTATCATTTGTTAATCGAATCGTTGTATCTTCTAACATTTTTTCAATTTTTTCTTCATCTTGTACGTCAATGTTCTGATTTAAGGCTTTTAATGTTACCGCACGGTACATTGCCCCGGTATCGATATAAACATACCCTAACATTTCTGCGACTTTTTGTGCAATTGTACTTTTACCTGCTGCTGCTGGTCCATCAATTGCAATTACTTTAGAACGAACCATAATATCACCTCGACTACCATTATTTTATCACAATGTTGAAAACTTAAACAACATCAAAATAGGCATCTTTGCCTTTAATTCATTTTATTTACAAAAATAAACTAAACAGTCTCTCAAATTTACAGACACCATTTAGTTTATTGTAAAATCATTATTTAAATAGGATGACCATCAGAATAACAAAGAGTATAAAAAATGTAATTCCAATATAAACTTTTAACCCTTTACTTAATAAATCTGATGTAGATTTCTCCCCTTTAGATTGATTGTGCTCTTCAGATTCTAAGTGCATATTCAAAGATTCTAACGCTAATTTGTTTTCTGAATAAAAAGCATTCAAATCTGCTTGTTTTAATTCGCCCGTTGGAATTTCTTTCTTTGTATCCTGTGATTGACATTGTTCCTTAAGCTGTTGAATCGTTTCTTCTAAATTCCCATTCCCCAAGTTAGCCTGATCTGAAATTTCAGACCAATCATGATTGTCTAAATCAATATCCGAATTAAAAATTAATTCTATATTTTTATTAAACACATCATCTTCATAATTTTTGTTAGAATTTTGCTCATTTTCAAGAATCTCACTAAAAATAGAACTCAGACATTCTTGATCAGTTTGAAATTTACGTAAACGAGAATAATCATGTTGAACTAAAGCATCTAGGTAATCTAAATCATCATCTAAATCCCCCGTTGTCATTTCATTTAGTTCATTGACGATTTCATCATAAGTTAATGACTCAGTAGTTTCTTCTAAATCATTAAGATTTAACTTTAATTCAGATGCAAAAAGTTCCTTTTCAAGTTGCTCCCATTCACTAAAATCCTCATTATTAATCATGGATGTAATTTTATTATAAGTCCGATTTCCATATCGATCACAAAGATTATTAATTAATCCTGACTTTGGTCCCATCTCATCGTTATCACTCATTGTCGTTGGCTCTTCATCAGATGAATGTTCATGGATGGTTAAAAAATTATGTAAATCAGATGAAAAACCATCGATCGTTTGATCTATTCCGGTTTCATAATTTGAAACTTTAGAATGAGATGGCGTTCTATCGTTTTCACGATGTCCAAAATATAATCTTCGTAATTCAGCATAATCCGCCTTATTTTCCACCTCACTCACACTCCTTCTTGACATTATTTTTATATGGATTCGATAAGAAAGTTATCGTTTTTTTTGGCTATTTGTAAAAAAATCAATAAGACTAGCTAATTATATCATAATTTTGTTTTAATTTGAGTATTAAATTTGAATTTTTTTATCTTTTCAGCTTATAATAATCTTGTAATTCTAAAGAATTATAAATAATATAATAAAATCCTTTGAAGGGGGACATAACTATGTCTAAATTTTCTATTGTATCAAAAGATGAATGCATCGCTTGTGGTGCCTGTGGAGCAGTAGCCCCAGATATTTTTGGGTATGATGATGAAGGTTATGCTGAAAACATCTTTGAAGGTGATGCAAATACTGGAACTAAAGAAATTGCTGACAACTTAGAAGCTGATTTAATCGATGCAGCTGAAGGATGTCCTACAGAAGCTATTAAAGTTCAAGACTCACCTTTCAATTAATCTTCCCAAAAATTGTATGTAATATACAAAAATTATGAAAAAAATAAAAAAAGACTAGATAATCTAGTCTTTTTTTATTTTTAAAATTGACGCATCTTATTAAATTTTAATTTTTTCTTAACTTGTGTGCTATTCGCAGCTGTTAATAAGGTTTTAACTTCATGAGGTGTTAGAGGGCGAAATTCACCTGCAGCTAATCCCTGAACATCAATTGTTCCAAATTGTTCACGACGTAATTTTTTCACCGGGAATCCAATCGCATCAAACATTTTTTTAACTTGATGATAACGACCTTCATGAATCGTCAATCTAACAAGAGAGGACTGGTTCTTTTTATCAACTGAAACTAACGTAGCTGAAGCTGGTTTTGTTTTATATCCGTCAATTTCAATTCCTTTACCAAATGGCTTTAAATTTTCTGGTAATACAATTCCCTTGACACGTGCTAGATAAACTTTATCAATCTCACCACTCGGATGCATCATTTTATTGGCGAACTCACCGTCATTAGTCATTAATAAAACACCTGAAGTATCGTAATCTAAACGTCCAACTGGATAAACACGCTCTGAAACTCGATCAGCAAAGAAATCTAAAACCGTACGACGTCCTAACTCATCTGAGACAGTACTTACATATCCACGAGGCTTATGTAAAACATAATAAACTTTTTTCTCACGTTGAAGCGGAACTCCCTCTACTTCAATTTTTTCTTTACCTGTTACTTTTGTTCCTAGTTCACGTACCACTTTATCATTAACAGTTACTTTTCCATCAAGAATTAATTGCTCTGCCTTACGACGAGATGCAATTCCAGCTTGAGCAATAACTTTTTGTAATCGTTCCATCTTCTAATCTCCTCCAATCATGGATTAACGTAAATTCGACGATTTTCACGTAAATTTCATTTTACCTTTATTATTAGTAAAAATCAATCTTTAATCCTAGAGAGATTTGATTTTAAAATTTTAAAGCCCTCCAAATTAAATGAGGGCTTTTTTCTATCAAAATTCAAAAGAAAATAGACACAGCTAAAATGGATGCAGCAAACCCTATTAAATCGGCTGTTAATCCTAACTTCATCGCATGCTTCATCTCAGATAGCCCAACAGCTGCAAAATAAACTGTAATAATATAAATCGTCGTATCTGTACTACCCTGCATAACCGATGCCAATCTTCCTAAATAGGAATCCGGACCATGTATAGAGATTAAATCAGTCGTTACACTCAAAGCTGCCGATCCAGATAAGGGTCTTAAAATCATTAAAGGAAGGACATGCGCATCAACATGAATAAAATCAAGAACGGGTTGTAGGACGTTGGCAATCGCCTCCACAATACCAGAAGCTAAGAAAACTTTAATCCCAACAATCATTCCTACGATGTTTGGAACAAGTTGAATCGTCGTTTGCATCCCTTCTTTAGCACCTTCAACAAAATGGTCAAACGCCTTTGTATTATTAATGAATGCCGTTAAAAAAACAAGTAGCAAAAAAATAGGTAAAACATAACCACTAATCGCTGACATCCATTCACCTTCTTTCTAATCGTTTATCGTATCCTTGATCACCCGATGATTGGACTCGCTTTAAACGACTATAGATATTGTGAATGAGTAATCCTCCAATCGTTGTAATACCAGAAGCAAACAGAATAGGAACAAATACTTCACTTGGATTTTGTGAGTGATATAAATGACGAAGTCCTATAATCGTTGTAGGGATAATCGTAAATCCAGCTGTATTCATGACAAGTAGAGTATACATTTCAAAGCTAGGTTTTTCAGGATTTGGGTTTGTTGCCTGAAGTTCTTTCATTGCTTTTAATCCCGTAGGAGTCGCCGCACTCCCTAGACCTAATAAGTTACTAACCATATTCGTTGTTAAAAACTTTAAAGCTGGGTGATCTGCTCTAAGTTTGGGATACAAAAATCTAGTAATAGGTGTTAAGAGATGACAAAGTAGATCAAGCATCTTAGAATGATTCGCTACTTGTAAAATTCCCGTCCAAAAAATCATAATCCCGGCTAAATAAAGAAGTAAATTAATCGCTTCTTGGGCTCCTGCTAAAATAGCATTATTAACATCCCCCGTTGTTCCATTCAAAAAACTAAAAATAATTCCGACAGTAAATAATCCCATCCAAATTTTATGAATCATTAATAATTCACCGTCCCGGTAAACCAATTAAAAATTTTATCAAACCAAGATAATTCTTTTTCTTTTACTTGTATTGGACGATAAACAGGAATTTCTCTTTCTACTTGATCATTTAACAAAATCTTTAATGTTCCAACCTCATCTGTTTTTGGACTTTCATATAGAACTAATTCTGTTGTAACAGACTCACTTCCATCTTTTTTCACTGCTAAATAAACAGTATCTTTAACATATAACTTTTCGGTTGAATTTAAATCTTCTCCATATAATTGACCAGCTTCGATCACCTTTTTTAATTCATAGTTATCGAATCCGTAGTTAAATAAACTCATATGATCATTCCAATCATCTCCCGCTTTTAGCGTGACAACGACTAGTTCTAAATCGTCTTTACGTGCAGAAGTCACTAAAGTCCTACGCGCTCTTTCGGTAAACCCCGTTTTCCCTCCTATCGCATATTCATAATACCCTGTCACTAATTTATGTTTATTATGCCATACATAAGGAGTTCCATTTTTAGACGTCGCCTTATGTGTTTCAGTTCCTGTCACTTCTCTAAAAATCGGATTGTTCATTGCATATTGCATTAAAATAGCCATATCTCGAGCCGTAGATAAGTTATATGTGGTTTCATCTAAACCTGATGGATTTTGAAAAATACTATTTTTCATTCCAATTTCTTTTGCTTTTTCATTCATCATTTTAACGAATCCTGCTTCATCACCTCCAACAGCTTCAGCTATGACCATCGCCCCATCATTTCCTGAACGAAGCATTAATCCATAAATGACATCAATTAGCTTCATCTGATCCCCTAATGCCAAATATAAAGATGATCCAACCTGTCTTGTTGCATTATCAGACACCTCAACCCACTCATCTAATTGTCCATTCTCAATCGCAACAATAGAAGTTAAAATCTTAGTAATACTAGCAATATACATTTGTTCATCGGGACACTTTTCAAACAAGACTCGTCCTGTTGTTTGCTCCATTAAAATTCCACAAGTCGAACTAATTCCCATTGCATTGGCTGTTTGATTTCCTTTTACACTAAAGACAACGGCTACAAGTAAGATAGCGACTACTACTTTTAACTTTTTCATTCGTTATTCACCCCAATTCTAATCTCATAACAATGTATGTTAACTTATTTTAAAATATCAATAAATTCGTACAGTTCTTTGGAGAAATTTAAATAAAATAAAAAAAGCTCTCCAGCGTTCGGAGAGCTTTTTTTATTAATTATAAGTTTTTTTAGGTTTTTTACCTTTTTTCAGTTTCGGTTTAGAATCATCTACCACTTCTGCTGCAATTTCAGCATCCATTGTATTTTTGGCTGCTTTCGCATTCGTAACTTTTTTACTTTTTGGATCACGTGCCATACTAATACCTCCAGTTCTCAAAAGTAAAGCCAAGATTAGTATGCACGTTTCAGTCTCATTTATTTATGATTCTTCTGAAAAGTTAAATAGATCTTCTTCTTCCTCTAAGTTAAAATCCGGTGATACAAATGGCAATTCAGGTAACTCTTCTAACGTTTTAATCCCAAAATAATCTAAAAAATCATCTGTCGTTCTAAATAAAATAGGTCGACCAGGTCCTTCTAAACGCCCAGCTTCTTCGATTAAAGAAAAGGTTAATAATTTTCTTAGGACATTATCACTACTAGCCCCTCGAATATTTTCAATTTCATGTCGTGTAATCGGTTGACGATAAGCAACAATAGCCAATACTTCTAAAGCCGCATTTGAAAGGCCTCGCTGATTTGGATTTTGAATCAAACGTTTTAAATAAATGGCATGATCTTTCTTGGTTGTCATTTTATAAACACCCGCAACTTCAATAATATCAATCCCGCTGCAAACCTGCTTATAACGATCTTTTAAATCTAAAATAAGGGATTTTACCTCAACCTCATTCACATCAATGACATATTCTAACTGTTCAAGACTTACGCCTTCATCACCTACAGCAAATAATAATCCTTCTAAAATTCCTAGACGCTCTTGTTTAAACAACTTCATCACCTTCTAAACTTGAAATATAAATATCCTCATAATAACTCTGCTGTGAAATACTGATTTGGCGCCCCTTCACTAATTCTAGCAATGCTAAAAAGGTGACAACAATATATTCTTTATCGTATTGTTCAAATAATGAAATAAACGCAACACGTTTTTTATATTTTAATTGTTGATTGAGTGATTTCATTCTTTCTTCAACTGATATGTTTTGTGGCACAATTCTCGTTTTTAGTGGTTTAGCTAGTTTATGACGACGTAATAATTTTTCAAAGGCAGAGATTAATTGTTCGACTTGAAGATTTTGCGGTAACTTTACTTCTTGATCCAAGTAATCTGTAAAATCAATCGGTGGCTTTGTAAAAAACTGACCTCGCTCCTCTTCAAGTTCACGAAGTTCTTTTGTTACTTCTTTATATTGCTGATACTCAACTAATCGTTGAATCAACGCCTCACGAGTATCTTCTTCATATTCATCCTCTATCTCAACAACCTGTTTGGGTAATAAACTTTTACTTTTAATTTCAATCAATGTGGCGGCCATGACTAAGTATTCTGAAGCAATCTCAAGCTTTAAATCTTCCATTGCGTGAATATAATCTAAATATTGCTGGGTTATTTCTGCAATCTTGATGTCATAGATATTAACTTTAGCCTCTTTAAGAAGATGTAATAATAAATCTAGTGGCCCCTCGAATGCATCAATATGTACTTTATATTCCATACCCCACCTACTTCTTTCTAGTTTCCATCCCTTTATTGTAACGAATTTTCAACATTAAGACAATAATAGACTTTAAAAAACTCAAATTCATGACTATTTAAGAGATGATAAAAAAATTATCTCCCCATAGGGAGATAATTTTATTTGGCTGAGGATTTTTTTTGATTTTGTTTTTGTTGATGATTATATCGATACGTGATAGGGAAACGAATAACTGTCCTGATAAGAGCTTTAAAATCAAATGGAACAAGTGGATATAAATAAGGTTTTCCAAAGCTTTTCATAGTAGCTAAGAAAATAAGACTTAGTATAATAGTCCCAACATACCCCCATATTCCAAGCAAAGCCGTTCCAATAATAATAAATAACTTCAACATTTTATTGGCTAATCCAAGCTCATAGCTAGGTGTTACAAAGGCTCCTAAAGCTCCAACAGCAACATAGAATAAAATTTCAGGTCCAAATAACCCGACATCAACCGCAACTTGACCAATTAAAATAGCAGACACGATCCCTAAAGCAGACGAAATTGAAGTGGGTGTATGAATAGAGGCCATCCTTAAAAATTCAATTCCAATCTCTCCAGCAATCACTTGTAAGATAATTGGAATATTTCCTTGTTCTTGAGGCCCGATAAAATTAAGAAAGTCGGGTAAATACTCTGGGTGCAAAACAAATAATAGCCATGTTGGCATTAAAAAGATTGAAACAATGATGCCACCTAATCTAATGATACGAAGAAAAGTTCCGACAGCTGGTGTTTGACGATATTCTTCAACACTTGTTAAATGGTCAAAAAGGGTAACAGGCCCCAGAATAACACTTGGAGAAGTATCGACTACGATTGCAATCATTCCTTGATATAAATGAGCTGCCACCACATCGGGTCTCTCAGTATATCGAACTAAAGGATACGGATTGTACACCTGTCCCGTGATAAACTCCTCTAATTCTTTATCGGTCATCGTTAATCCATCAACCTTAATCTGAGAAATACGTCTTTTAATTTCATCAACAATTACTGGATCAGCGATATCTTCAATATACATAATAGCAATATCTGTCTTAGATTGATCTCCGACTTTAAGAATTTCATTTCGAAGTTTTCCTGTACGGATACGTCGACGTGTTAAGGCTGTATTCACAATAATGTTTTCAGTATATCCATCTCGAGAACCACGAACGGTTTTTTCGGTGTCTGGCTCTGAAGGACCGCGACCTGGGTAGCTCCTTACATCAACAATGAAAGCTTCAGTTTCCTCATCAATAATAATTCCAATTAATCCGCTTAAAACAGCAGTATAAATATCTTCTAATTTTTCCGTTGAATTAACTTGTTGATGGACTAAACGATTATGAATGGTTTGCAAAACATCGTGACCTGGCTCAGGCAAACTATTTAAGAGTAATAACTGAGTCATTAAATCAACAATTAAATCCGAATTAATTAGACCAGTCACATAATAAAGTTGTAACCGTCGTCCCATGACAACAATTTCACGTTTACCAACATCAAAACTTTTTCCAATTCCTAATCTTTCTTCTAAGATGGCTTGGTTTTCATCAATATTTTTTTCAACAGGTGTATATGGATCATAACCCATCGTATCCCACCTTCCCTTCTAATTCAATCATCCTTTTGGTTTAAAAATTAATGCGACGATAAAAGCAAATAAAATAGCAGATGTAATTCCTGCAGCTGTTAAGTCAAACATCCCCATCCCAATTCCTATGGCACCAATTTGCTCAGATTTTTCTAAAGCCCCATGAATGACTGAATGACCAAAGCTCATAATCGGTAATTGAGCTCCTGCTCCTGCGAATTCAATTAACTTATCATATAAATTGAAAACATCAAGTGCTGCCCCTATAACCACAAAACTACACGTAATATGTGCCGGAGTTAATTTAAAATAATCTAAAATCAGCTGTCCTAAGGCACAAATAATTCCTCCAACAATAAAAGCATTAAAAAATATCATGTTGTCTATTCGCCTCTTTCTTTAATTAACATAAAATTCTACTCTGCAACTAGGGCAACAGCATGAGCGATACATGGAATTGTTTCTTTTTGTTGTAAAATAATTGGATTTAATAAAGCTCCAGTCGCAACAACTAAGACTCGTTTAAGTTTCTTTTCAAGTAATAACTTTTTAATATATCCATACGTGACAACAGCACAACATCCACAACCACTTCCTCCTGCAAAAACGGGTTGATCAGGAGAAAAGATTAATTTTCCACAATCATTATGGTTGGCACTAATATCATATCCATCACTTTTTAATATATCGATTAAAATAGGGCTACCACAATGAGCTAAATCACCTGTTAAGATTAAATCATAATAATTGGGTTGTAATCCAAAATCATCTAAATGTTGTTTAATCGTTTGAGCAGCAGCGGGAGCCATTGCCGATCCCATATCATTTGCATTATTTTGAGCAGCATCGACGATCATTCCAACGGTTCCTGATTCAATACGAATAGGAGATTTTTTATGACTGACGATGGCAGCTCCTGAACCGGTTACCGTATATTGGGCCGTTTCCGGTTTTGGACCTCCATATTCTGTTGGATTGCGATATTGACGTTCAGCCGTTGAATTGTGACTGCTAGTTGCCGCTAAAGCAACCTTTGCACTATCTGAATCTACAAAAATAGAACTCAGTAATAAAGATTCCATTGAAGTTGAACAGGCACCATATATTCCAAAGAAAGGAATATTAAATTCCCTAAACACATAATGAGTGGGAACTATTTGATTCACTAAATCACCTGCAAAAGATACTGTTATATCCTCATCTTTTAAATTACACTTATTTAAAACGGTCTGCACAGCACTTCTCATTAACTGCGATTCTGCCTGCTCCCACGATTTTTGACCACAGTAAGGCTCGTTATATTTTACATCAAAATATTCTTGTAAAGGACCTTGAAACTCTAAAGGTCCAACCGCCGTTCCTGTCTCTTGTAAATAAACTGAATTTTCAAACTTCCATGATTGTTTTCCAACTCTCATTTAAATCATCATCCTTTTAAAAATTTATCGGTTACCTTTAACGTAATGTTAAAATAATCATCTTAATTGCTTCTTCAGATGTCATTTGAACAATTCCAAATTCAATTAAGTAATAACGGATTATTCCAAATACGTATGCTGAAATAACAGCAAAGACAATAACTGCACCTGCAAGTTTAAATAAATTAGTTGCAATCCCTAAGACCACACCTTCACTCTTACTTTCAAGGGCAGCAGATGTTAAAGAATTTGCAAACCCTGTAATGGGAACGAACGCACCGGCTTTTGCAATCTGTCCAAAATCATCATAAACACCTAGTCCAGTGAGAATTGAAGTAATTAAAATAATGGTAACAGTTGCTAAGGTACTCGCCGTTTCACGGACATACCCTAGCCAATGAACATTAATTTCAATGAGTGCCTGACCAAAGACACAAATCAGTCCACCAAAGAAAAAAGAAACGAGAGCATTCTTAAAGTAATTCGGTTTGATAGCATGTTTTTGTATGACTTCATCATATTTTTTAGTTTTCAAAACTTTTCACCACTCTTAATTATTTTTCTTTTTCTACTTTTAATATGACTTTTTTTGATAAATTTATTAGTTTATTGTTAAAAAATCACTATATAAATAAAAAATAGGATGCTATCAACTGATAACATCCTATTTAAACCAACATTTTTTCTTTTAATTCTTTTAATACTTTTTTCTCAAGACGTGAAACAGCGACTTGATTAATCTCTAATCGCTTTGCTACCTCTGATTGTGTATAGCCTAAATCAAATCTTAAATAAATCAATAACTTTTCAATAGGATCGAGATTTGAAACTAATTGTTTCAGTACAATCTTTTGTTCTAATCCCATTCCCTCTTGATGATTCGGGATCCGCTCAATTAATGGCATATCTTCTCTTTCATAGTTATCTAAAGACGTCACATTGATTGGAGCATTTAATGCTAAAATGATTTGTTCTTCCGATAATTCTGTCTCTTGAGCGATTTCTTTAATCGTTGGCTCCCGTTCTAATACTTTATTTAAATGATCTTTCACTTCTTGAATTTTATGAATATTACTTTTAATACTTCGACTAATTTTAATTGGACTTTGTTCTCTAATAAAGGCTTTTATCTCACCAATGATTAAAGGAATTGCATAGGTTGAAAGGGTTGTATCATAAGATGAATCAAATTGGTTAATTGATTTAAGTAGCCCCATACAACCAATCTGAAATAAATCATCCTTTTCAACCTCTATATGTCCAAACTTATGAACAACGGACCAAACTAAATCCATATGATTTGTAACAAGTGTTAATCTAGCTTCTTCATCACCACTTTGAGCTTTTGCAATAAGCTCATGTATTTGTTTTTTATCCATCTAATCATCCCTCGTGCTAACTTTTCATCTTCATTTGGTAATGCCTATCACTAACGGATTATTTACTTTTTTATGATTGTTCATGTGCTGCAAATTCTTTTTCAAATACAAGTGTTGTCCCTAAACCTGGTGTAGATTGAACTTCAAAGTGATCACTAAATGATTCCATAATCATAAATCCGAGACCACTTCTTTCCTCCTCACTTTTTGTTGTATATAGCGGTTGCTTCGCTAATTCAATATTATCGATTCCTCTTCCTGAATCTTTAATTGTTACCTTTAACCGTCTTCCAACTAATGATGCACTCATGGTAATAAGCCCCTCTTCATTGTCCTCATAACCGTGAATAATCGCATTAGTTACACCTTCTGAAACAATGGTTTTAATTTCGGTCATTTCCTGAGAACTTGGATCAAGTGGCGCAATAAATCCCATGATCACAAGTCTAGCAAAACTTTCATTAATACTTTTTGCAGGAAACTGTAAATGCATTTCATTGTTCATATTATGCAATCCCCCTAATGATCGCTGTAATCTGTTTCTCATCCTCTACGACTTTAATAATTTGAGATAACCCTGATAACTCAAATACCTTTTTAACTAATGGTTTCATCCCAATCACCATGACTGTCCCATTAACAGACTTAAGTTGATTATAACGACCTAATATAATCCCAATTCCTGAACTATCCATAAAGTCTAAATGTTTTAAATTGAACACGATATGTTGAATACGTGATTCACTCATAACAGAATTTAAACGACTTCTCAGTTGATCTGCCGTATGATGATCGAGTTCACCATTTAAATTAACATAAAGAACTTGCCCCTCAACATAAAGAGAAACTGTAATACTCATATTAATCCCCTTTCTCGTGTGATTTTAATTATCTTCATTTTAAAATAGATTACTTTGGAATATGTCATTTTCGACAATTTTAGTCTTTCTTTTTTTTATTTCCTATGATAAAACTTTATTTTTTTATTCGGTCTTTGTCCAAAATTACAAAAAAAAGAAGAAAATGCATAAAACATGTTATGCATCTTCTCCAAATAATATTTTTGAAACAATATATGTGTATAGCCCAATGAAGCTATTTTTTTCAACAGGTTCACTGACTGTTAACGGAATTGTTGTATATTCTTCTCCATTATAGTAATACGTTAAAGTTCCGACTTCATCCCCTGGTTGAATAGGTAAGATTATTTCTTCATTTAATGTGACGGTATAATTAGTTTCACCTTCACCATCTGTTTTCTTTTTCAATATCGTAATTTGATCCCCTGTTACAATGTCAAAATCACGAGTTTTTGCTAATAAATGATGTCCTGATGAAACAACTAAACCACTTTCTAATTTAGGAACTAACTCATATTGTTCATAAGCATATTCAATTAATCGTGTCACTTCTTGATTACGAATCTCCGATTTACTTGCTCCCATCACAACAGCGATGACTCTCATTCCATTTCGTTGTGCTGTTGCCGTTAAGCAATATCCTGCTTCTTGTGTGAATCCCGTTTTTAAACCATCCACTCCATCAACATATTTAATTAGTTTATTCGTATTAACTAACCAAAATGGTGATTCAGTATCTTGTCGAATATAATCTTCATATAGACCTGAAAACTCTGTAATCTCTGGATAATCCTGTAACAAATGGCGAGCAATAATAGACATATCATAAGGTGTGGTAACATGTCCTGCTGCTGTTAAACCAGTTGGATTTTTAAAAACAGTATTATTCATTCCAAGTTCTTTTGCCTTTTGATTCATTAATTCGACAAATGCTTCTTCACTTCCCGCTACGCGTTCTGCTAAAGCTGTAACAGAATCATTAGCAGATGCGATGGCAATACTTTTGAATAAATCACGAACAATCATTTTTTCTCCAGGTTTTAAATAAATTTGTGATCCACCGTAACTAGCTGCATTTTCACTAACGCGAATCACTTCATCCCATTGTAATGCTCCATTATGAATGGATTCTAAGATTAAATACATCGACATCATTTTTGTCATACTTGCTGGAGCCAACTGTTCATGAGGATTTTTTTCGTATAAAATCTCTCCTGTTTCGGCTTCAATCAAAATGGCAGCTTTCCCATCAGTCACTAATTCATCTGCACTAACAATCTTTGAGTGAACGAGACAACTGAAGCTAAAGCAAGTTAGAAGACTAATTAACACTTTTCTTATTTTCATCTTTGCACCTCTTTTTCTACTGCAGCTTAATACACTTTTATGATACATCCAAATGATTTATACACGCTTAGATTAATTTTTATATAGATTATTTAAGTCGTTTCATAAATCATTTTAAGAATAAAAACGAATGCCCTCTTTTTTCATATTTATTTGAAGTTTAATCATGAAAGGATGAGATAAAAACAAAAAGAAGTCGAAGCATCAGGTTTAAGATTCTTCGACTTCTTTTCAATTAAAATTCAAAGTGAACCACTTTTTTTGTCACACTAAAATGAGATTATCTTACTTAATTATATCATAAATTAAAGTAGGTGAGCAAACCTCTTCTGTTGAGATTTGATAAGCTTGCATAATATAATCGATGGCTTCTTGGTATTCGCTACTATTTGAATGAATATAAGCTAATGTGTCCCCGACTTCAACCATCTCTCCCACTTTTTTATTTAAAACAACTCCAACACCCATATCAATAATATCTTCCTTCGTTGCACGTCCAGCACCTAATTTCATGGCTGCGATTCCAATTGATAAGGCATCAATTTTTTCAATATAACCTGCACGGTTAGCCTTAACAGCAACGATGGTTTTCGCACTCGGTAATAATGATGGGTCCTCAATTTGACGAACATCTCCACCTTGTGCCTCAACGAATTCTTTAAACTTCTGTAGAGCAATACCATTATGTAAATTTTCTTTTAGCGTTTGATATGCCTCATCTGTTGTATTTGCTTTTTTCGCTAAAACAACCATATGAGAAGCTAATTGTAGCACTAATTCTTCTAAATCTTTCGGGCCATGTCCACTTAATGTGTCAATAGCTTCTTTAACTTCTAAAGCATTTCCAATCGCAAATCCTAAAGGTTGGTTCATGTCCGTTAAAAATGCAACGGTTTGACGATGAGCATCACGCCCAATTTCAACCATTGCTTGCGCTAACTCTTTTGCATCTTCTAATGTTTTCATGAATGCACCCGCACCAAATTTAACATCTAACACAATCGCATCAGCACCTGCAGCAATTTTTTTACTCATGATGGAAGAGGCAATTAAAGGAATTGATTCAACAGTAGATGTTACATCACGTAATGCATATAAATATTTATCTGCAGGAGCTAGGTTCCCTGTTTGTCCAATGATTGCAATTTTTTTATCATTGACTTGTTTAATAAATTCTTCCATTTCAAGTTCAATTCTCATTCCTGAAATAGATTCTAATTTATCAAGGGTACCCCCTGTATGCCCAAGACCTCGTCCACTCATTTTTGCAACAGGGACACCAACAGAAGCCACAAGAGGTCCTAAAATTAATGAAGTTTTATCTCCTACTCCTCCTGTTGAATGCTTATCCACTTTAATTCCTTCAATTGCTGACAAATCAACGACCTCACCTGTCGCTACCATCGCTTGTGTTAAAGCTAATCTCTCAGCTTTTGTCATATCATTAAATACCACTGCCATTAAAAAAGCAGACATTTGGTAATCTGGGATTTCTTTATTTGTATACCCATTAATCATCCATTCAATTTCTTCTTTTGTTAATTCTACATTATGTCTTTTTTTGTAGATTAAATCTACCATTCTCATTTTCCAATCACCTTTTTTCTTTAAAAATAAAAACAATTAAATTATACCCCAAACTGGAAAAGGATGTAATCCTATTCGCGTTATAACATAAAAAAAAGATTTTTAAGGAATACTTCTATTAGGTAATGGAAAAATATAATTATAACCTTGACTAAATGAGGTGAAAATGATGTTCCGTCAACATAAAATCTTATGCGAAAATAAAGAGGTTATTGTCTATCTCTTCTTGTATGATCAGGAAATAGACCTTGAAACAATGAAGAATATTTTTTCCCAAATGTCTACTATGACATTAGAATCACGAATTTTAGACTACTTTTCCCAACATAACATAAAATTTTTCGGGAATCATATTCGCATTGTCTATCATGCAACCATTGTCAAAGATTTTGTTTTAAATCAAAAATATCATCATAAAAAACAGGCTGACAACGTCGTTAATTTATATCGTTAACGACAAAACAAAAGAGTGATATCTAATTATAATAGATATCACTTTTTTGTTTTAATAATTTTTATTTTTATTTTTTTCATCATCTTCTATAGGGGAAGTCAGTTCATTTAAAGATAAATCAAATTCATTTCCGAACTCAAAAAAACCAAACAGACTTTGATGAAGGCAACGATTCATTTCATTTTGCCAGGCATGATTAAAAGCTGAATGAGACTCAGTATGAGAGACATGGCGTTCTTTTTTCAAAATAATCAACTCCTTTATCTTAAAACAGTTGTTAAAATAACTAATAACATTAAGACAATAAGATAAGTAAGAACGGCTTTTGCAAAATTTCGTTTATTTGTATTCACTCGTTTACTAAAACTATAATAAATAAAAGAAACGAGATTCACGATAGGAATCATAGCGAGCAAAAGTAAAAAAATCCATTCTTCTATTTTAATGACAGGTTCTAATTCAATTTCTTGATGTGTCTTTTCCATTAACTCCGCCCTTTCTATTGAATGTATTACTTATTTTTAGAATTCAAAAATTTTTTATACTTATTTTTAGCACAAAAAAAGAACAGTCTCCTTAAGAGACTGTTCTTTCTATAATGCTTTTTTGATAATTGTTTCAACTTGCTCACAAATGTCGTTCGTTGACAATTCTGAATAAGCTTCATAAGGAATTGCATCGTGAATTTTCATTTTAACAACCGTTTTTCTTGGCCAACGCTTCGCTACTTCATAACTATTAAAGATAGTGACTGGAATAATATCCGCTTTAGCTTTTTGGGCTAATTTAAAGCTTCCAGCTTTGAATGAACCCATTTTTGCGTCTACCATACGAGTTCCTTCGGGGAAAATAACCATTAAATGACCTTCTTTAACTGTTTTAGCGGCATTTGAGATAACCTTAACAGATTGTCGCACATCATTTCGATCCATAAATTGACATTGAATTAAACGCATGCTATCACTTAATAAAAAAATATGATCTAATTCCTTTTTAGCAACGTATCCATGCGGACGTTTAATCGCTTTCAACATGGCCACAATATCGATATTACTTTGATGATTTGCATAAATAACACCGTGTTCAACTTCATCTAACTTTTCAAGACCATCCACTTCTACTCGAACATTAAATACTAATGGAATAGCCCATGAAACAACCCAACTGATAAATGAAAACTTCTCAACTGAAGAATACTTTTCGTCTTTTAGCTGTTGAACACGGAAATTTACACCTAAAACCGTGATAATGATGATTAATAGTAATAATCCTATAACTCCCAATCCCCAAAATAAAATAGTTAACAAGTCTTACTCACCCTTTCGTAAACATTAAATCTAAGCTCCTGAACCTTTTTTTCCTTTATACAACGCCACTCATCCCAATTAATTTCAGGGAAATAAGTATCACCTTCAAAGGTAGCATCAATATGCGTAATATATAAACGATCTGCTATTGGTAATGTCTGTTCATAAATTGAACGACCCCCAATGACAAATAATTCTTTAGAATTTTGATAGTTTGCTAAGATTTTATTTAAATTATCTGTAATCGTGACTTGTTCATGATTATAACTCATTTGCTTCGTTAACACAATATGGTGACGATTCGGTAATGGTTTATTTTGATAAGACAAAATCGACTCAAACGTATGACGCCCCATTAAAATATCATGTCCTGTTGTTGTTTCTTTAAAATATTTTAAATCTTCTTTATAATGCCACGGTAATTGATTATTAACACCGATTAATTGATTTTGATCAAAAGCTACAATAAGTGAAATCATCTTCTATTCCCCTTTTTTAAACTGCTACAACCCCTTTTAATAATGGATGAGGATCATAACCTTCTAATGTAAAATCTTCATATTTAAAATCAAAAATTGATTTAACGTCTTGATTTAACTTCATGGTTGGAAGAGGGCGAATATCACGTCCTAATTGAATTTTAACTTGTTCTAAATGATTTTGATAAATATGCGCATCTCCAAGAGTATGAACAAACTCTCCAACTTCTAAACCTGTCACTTGTGCAATCATCATCGTTAATAAAGCATATGATGCAATATTAAATGGTACACCTAAGAAAATATCAGCAGAACGTTGATATAACATACATGATAATTTTCCATCATTTACATAAAATTGAAATAATAAATGACATGGGGGTAAGGCCATTTGATCAAGTTCTCCAACATTCCAGGCATTCACAATTAAGCGACGTGAATTTGGATTTGTTTTAATTTGTTCTACTACTTCAGCTAACTGATCAATAACTGTTCCATTAGCTCCTTCCCAACGACGCCATTGTTTTCCATAAACAGGTCCTAAATTTCCTTCTTCATCTGCCCACTCATTCCAAATTCGTACCCCATTTTCTTGTAAATACTTAACGTTTGTATCTCCACTAATAAACCATAGTAATTCATGAATAATTGATTTCAAGTGAACTTTTTTAGTTGTTAATAACGGAAATCCTTCTGCTAAATCAAAACGCATCTGATATCCAAAGGTACTAATCGTTCCTGTTCCTGTTCGATCACCTTTTGTTGTCCCATTCTCTAATACATGATTTAATAAATCTAAGTATTGTTTCATTTATTTCACTCCTAAACTATATGATTACCTTACTTATTATTACAACTTTAAACTTTATCAATGACACCATAGAAAAAATGCCGTTTTTGATTTTCCCTTCTAATATCAAATCCTAATTCTTTTATTGACAGATTCCCGTAGTTCGATTTAACAACGACTCGTTTCTTAGCGACACGTAATGCTTCTTTAACATGTTCATTTGTCATAACATCATAAGATACAATCGGTTTGATTACTTTAATCCCATGAGAAGACTCAACGGAAGTATCAAACATGAAATCAAAGTATACCACATCAAACGAGTTACTGCGACAATTTTTTAAATATTCTAAATTATCTTCATTCCTAATCTGAATTCGATTAATTAATGAAGACCACTCTGGTTTTTCATGCTGAACATAGTAACTTAATCCTTCTTTAACAATGACGGAAAGAGGGAAACTTTTTTCTAATGACACCACTTCTCCCGTCTGACCAACAACATAGTTAGCGACCAATGTATCAGAGGCTAACCCTAAATTACAATCTAAAAATGTCATGCCTGATTCTAACTGACATGCTGTGATTAAACTGTCTTTTTGTCCCCTTTCGAGCTGCTTAATTCGATGCATAGCCATATTAGGATGAAAGAAAACTTCCTCTTGGCCTTTTTTGTAATAACTTAATCCACGTTGATTATTAACAACAAATATATCAGAGTCTACATGTTCTAATAAATATTTGACGGTCTTTTTATGACGTGAATAAAACGGAATATTTAATTTTTTTGATAAAGTTGAAGCTTGTGAAACAAGAGCCTCTGTTTCATCAAAAGCTGTTGTAATAATCATACGACTCACCTTTTCTAAATATTTTTTGATTTCGTGTTGAATAAAATCATGTCATCGACTTGTTTTTCCGTGAGGTCATAATATCGCCACATGATAATAATAGCAATAACGGCGCCGAAAATAGGATATAAAACATACATGTTCCAAATACCATTTAAAGTCTGTGGGGTTTGTATCACACCAGCTTCATATCCCACACGCTCTAATACAAATCCACTAATCGCCCCAGCAACAGCAGCCGATAACTTAGCTGTAAAAGTTTGTAAAGAAAAACTAATGCCTTCTGCTCGTTCATTTGTTGTATACGTTCCATACTCAATACAATCTACGGTAAATAATCCAATCATAAAAGTTGGGACTTGTGCAATTCCTTTTATTGTCGTAAAAAGGTGAACCCATACAATGTTTGAATAGCCAATCAAATAAAAAACCAATGAAGAGAGAATAGCAACGATAAATGCCATAATAAAAATTTTCTTTTTACCGTATCGTTTAATCAGTGGAGGTAAAACAAAGGGAACCAATAACATAGGGATCATGTTCGCAATGGTTAAAGTTGAAATATAAGATTCATTTCCTAAATTATAAATTGCAAAATAATTAATCGAGACTGTTGAGGTATTCGTTAAACTCGCCATAATAATAGCACCATAGAAAATGAGTAAATATTTATTATTCAAGACAAAGCTAAAGATTTTCTTAAGACTTAACACCTCTTTTTGCTGATAAACATAACGTTCTCTCCCTAGATATCTTAAAGGTAACATAGACAGGAGGGCGAGAGTGGCTAATAATAAAACAGTTCCAGTCCAAGCGATTTTAGAGAGGAGGGTCATAAAAAATAACGAGATAATGACGGATCCTAATCCTGCTCCAATACGACCTATGGAAATAAGGGTCACACGTTCATTTGAATTATGAGTCATGACTGTTGCTAATGCAAAAATGGGAACGTCACTAATGGTATAAATAATGCCCCAAATAAGATACGTGATATAAGCATAAATCAAACTATTGATCCCACCACCTCCTACTTTAATAAAAAGGATAACAGTGGTTAAAGGCATTAAAAAAATCACTAATTTAATCCATGGGATAAATTTTCCACCCTCTAAATTAGTTTTATCTACTATAATTCCCATAATGGGATCATTGACCGCATCAAAAATTCTAGCAATTAAAAACATCGTTCCAACGGCCCCCGCCGTAATCCCAACCACATCGGTATAAAATAGCATTAAAAACTGATAAACTAAAAAATAAATCAGATTTTGTCCCATAAAATAGCCGCCATATGCTAATCGCTCTAACCGATTTGTCACAAATTGTTCTCTAGCCATGCATCATCCTCCATTATAAATTAAACCCAAAATAACAATGATGAAGTGATATCATACAAGCTCACTAACTATCTATTTATTTTGACAGATTCCCTTAATAAGTTCAAGTATTCGATTCAATATTAACGTGTCCATTTTGAAGTTAGACATTCGTCTTCACCTATCAAAATAAAAAAGTTTTAGCCCTCTTTTATCTTAACAAAAGGAGGGCTAAAACTTTTCTCTTATTAAAGAAGCACTTCAATGAGATCCTGATCTTCAGTCGACAATTCTTTTAATTCTTGACGTTCTATTGGTTTAGTTTGAATAAACGAAACTTTTTCTGCAACGACTTCAACAACTCTCAATGATTTATAATTAGGCACCTCATACGTTTTATGAACTAATCTTGCTTTCACCCCAATGATGGCTCCTTTTCCACAGTATTCAACTACACTTTTAGCAATTCCCTCCCATAGGGTTATATTGATAAAATCTGTTTCATACTCACCACTCAAAGCATTTTTAAAAGAACGAGTGACAGCTAGTGTAATCGTTGAGACTTTCTTTCCATCAATTGTTTGTGATAACTCAGGTTGACGGACCACACGTCCGACTAATACAACATTGTTTAACATAATTTTTCACTCCAAAGTTTTAAAATTGTGCGCACTAATTTAATATACGATGACTTTTCTTCTTTTCCTTTTTTTATTTTTTTTAATTTTTAAAAATCAGAAAACGTATTCACCTTTTTTTAGACATAAGAACACAAAATGAACACAAAATTTTGTCGAATTTTGATATAATTTTTTTTGTATTCATGAACATCCCCCCCCGTTCATGTAATACATTCCTTTCATTATTGTTTTTCATTCCATTTTTAATTTTTTACATCCCCTCATCAAACAAACGTATTGGGTTTTTGACTTAGCTAACTTTTTTATGCTAAGTACCAATGCAACCTTATACTATTCCCCTCTCAAGGAGAACTGGTGCCCCCCACCAGTTCTCCTTTTTTTATCTTATAAAATAAAAAGAAACAGGAATTTCATCCTGTTTCTTTTTATTTTATTTTTTAGGAAGTAACTTAAACGTACTAAAACGATCGGCTACAAAATAATCTTTTGCTACCTGTTGTAAATCCTCAATCGTTAATTTTTCTAAAATATCTAGAATCGTAAATAAATGAACACCATTAAAAGCATATTGTGTGAATTGGTTCGCAATAAATTCCACAGAATTTAAAGCGCTTAAAAAGCGGCCTACTTTTTTATTTTTGATCCGATTAAATTCATCTTCATTAAATGCCATGGTTGAAATACTCTCTAATTTTTCTCTTAAACTCGATGCTAATTCATCGGGATATCGAGTGTCTCCTCCAACAATAGAAAAACCAAAGGCCGATTCAAAGTTTGTTTCATAAGAGAATGTATCATTAATATAACCCTTGTCTAACATTTCTTCATAATAAGCAGAACTACTACCAAATATCAAATCAAAAATAATATCAACAGCTATTTCATTCTTTAATAAAACTTCACCTTGACGATCTTTTGTCACATCTTTAATTCCTAAAAAGACTTTTGGAGTCGTGACTTCCATTTCTAGGACACTTTCTTTTGTCACAGCATAATCAGGCTCTTCTGGATATTGGCGTGGAATCTCATCTGCTTTCACATATTCTTTAGCAGCTTGATTTTGACGCACTAACGTCATGATTTCTTCTGGATTAAAATCACCAATAACAAAGAGTAACATGTTCGAAGGATGATAAAAGGTATGATAACATTCATATAATAAATCCGCTGTAATCGGTTGGATAGAATCAACGGTTCCGGCGATATCAATCTTTACTGGGTGATCTTTGAATAGATTATTAATGATTCCATAATAAGCTCTAAAATCAGGGTTATCGTCATACATTTTTATTTCTTGTGCAATAATGCCTTTTTCTTTTTCAACCGTTTCTTCTGTAAAATAAGGAGTTTGAACAAAGTCAATTAATGTCGTTAAATTCTCTGATAATTCACTTGTACAAGAAAATAAATAACACGTTCTCGTAAATGAAGTAAAAGCATTTGACGAGGCACTATGTGCAGAGAATTTTTCAAAAACATCATAGTCTTGTTTTTCAAATAATTTATGTTCGAGGAAATGAGCAATTCCATCTGGAACACGTTTCATTTCTGATTGCCCAATCGGAACAAACTCATTATCAATTGAACCATATTTAGTAGTAAAGGTTGCAAAAGATTTATTAAAGCCTGGTTTGGGTAATAAATAAACTTTTAACCCATTTTCTAATTCTTCAAAATATAACTTTTCTTGTAATTGAGGGAACTCTTTAAATTCCATTATTCTGTCACCTCTTTCCCAGTTAAGAAGAAGATGGCATCTTCTTCGATTTTACTTGCAACACGCTTGATATCATCCACAGTAACAGCATTCACTTGATCAATCCACTCTTCAACGGTTAAAGGTTGGTCTAAAAGAGCATTTAAATTTTCGTGAGCCATCATCCCTGACGCTTGATCTAAAGATTCTAACTTAGAGTTAATTAATGATTTTTTAGCTAAATCCATTTCTTTATCTGTAAAATTACCATCAACCATATCCTTTAATTGTTGGCCGATAATCTCTAATGCTTTTTGATAATTTTGTGCTTCAATTCCTGAATAAACATACATTAAACCTTTATAGTTATCTAAACGAGAGGCACAGTAGTAACATAAAGAAGCTTTTTCTCGTACATTCATAAATAATTTTGAATGAGCATATCCTCCAAACATCCCATTAAACACTAATAATGGTAGATAGTCATCTTCTCCAATTCGGGTATGAGTTCGATAACCAATATTTAGTTTTCCTTGAGAGATATCTTGCTCTTCTTTCACCACTTCAATCTTTTTAATTTCTTTATCTTCGTGGTCAATTATTTGAGCATTTGTTGACTGAACATTGAATTGTAAATGTTGTTTAAAAGATTCATACACGGCTTGATGATCAATATCACCGACAACCATAATCGTTATTTGATCTTCTGTCAGCATTTTTTGATAAGTTTCTACTAAATCTTTTGCGTTAATTTTTTCTAAATCCTCGACATACCCGATAGAGGTAATGCTAAAACTTTCATCCTTACACATAATTTCAACGAGTTTTTGAAGGGAATAAGAAACTTTATCATCATAAATCGATTCAATATATTCCTTTAATAAACGTTTTTCAACTTCTACCACTTGATCTTTAAAGGCTCCGTCAACAAAACAAGGATGTAAAATGACCTCTTTTAATAAATCAATTCCTTGTTCGAGCAAATCTTCTGAATGACTTAAAAATTTTTCATTTGCTAATGAAAGGTAAAACTTAATATTATGTGTTTTTCCACGTTTTTCAACTGTCGCTGATAAAGAACCACCATATAAGGTTTCTAAATACGTATTTAATTCCTTTTTTGAAGGATATTTTTTCGTTGCAGAACGCATTACATATGGAAGTAACGAACGCTTCGTTACACTATCACGTTCAATCTCCGATTGAAACGAAACTGAAATAAGATTCGTTTTAAATTTATCACTTTTTATCGTTGTTAACTTATATCCTAAGTCATCAAATTGACGAACTTCCATAAATTCACCACCTCTAATTTATTAAATTAAGAATTACCTTAATTTCTTGCACATTAATTATAGGGTATTTTGAACATTAAATCAAAAAAATTCCATTTATTTTTATTAACGGTCTAAATCCCTATTAACAGTTTATTCAATAATCATCATTTAATCCGTGAAATGTTGTGTCACATAATAAGTCCTAATCCCCTCTTCATCTACAACATAAACCCCTACTCCAATTTGATGAAATTCATCATTCACCATATTAGCATAATGATTAGGAGAAGATTTCCATGCATCAAAAATAACTTGTGCTGTTGTTAATGGACTTTGAGAACGATAAATATTTTCACCACTAATATGCACTGCTATTTGAAATTGCTCTTGAAGCTGTGAAAAAGTTAGATGGCCATTATGATCAAAATATTGATACTCATACATATCTTTTGATTTAGCTCTTGCTGTGTCGGTTAACTCCTTACTTTTACTCAATGATTCAATTCCTAAACTTACACGCGTATCATTGACTAAGTCAATAATCTGTTGTTCCATACTTTCAACGAATTCCCCTGAAGCTGGTCTGACTTGGCTACTCTCCTCTTCTGAAGTAGAAAGAGGACTCTCATTTTTGGGTGACTCATTCCCTGTCTGCTGATTTTCACTATCTGTCTTTTCAACGGATTCATCTATTGAGGGCTTAGGAACCTCAGCTTCTTTAGGCGGTGCTACATCTTGATGAACTTCATTAAATTTTGGAATATCCTCTTTTTTTACTAACGTAATTGAAATGTCTTTAGGTAATAATAAGGCGACCGCCTCCTGCTGACATTGACATCCTGCCATCAAACAAAGTAAACCAATGATGAATAAAAATAGTTTTTTATTTTTAATCAACCCCGTCACTTCCTTTTTTTATCCATTATTACTTATTTAATATCAGTTAGAAAACTTATTTTATACCTCTTTTTATTAAAATAAAAAGAACAATCCTATTCTTTCGGATTGTTCTTTTACTTAATTACGCTAATTCTAACGCAATTTCCATCATTTTTGTAAATGTATTTTGACGTTCTTCAGCCGTTGTTACTTCATGAGTTACTAATGAGTCAGACACCGTTAAAATACATAATGCATTCACGCCTGCGTAAGCTGCATTCATATATAAAGCGGCTGCTTCCATTTCAACACCCATAACTCCCATTTTAGCCCATTTTTTCCATGAATCTGCGTCTGCATCATAGAAAATATCAGAAGATAAAATATTTCCGACTTTAACATCAATTTCTTTTTCAGCTGCTACTTTGACCGCTTTACTTAATAATTGATAAGAAGCGATTGGAGCATAAGTCCCTGGTAAATTATATTGAGATGCATAGTTAGAATTTGTACAAGCACCCATTCCGATAATGACATCACGGATTTTTACATCTTCTTGAAGAGAACCACAAGAACCGATACGAATTAAATTTTTCACGCCGTAAAAATGAATTAATTCGTAAGAGTAAATCCCAATAGATGGGATTCCCATTCCTGATCCCATAACTGAGATTTTTTTCCCTTTATAAGTTCCAGTATATCCAAACATATTACGAACTGTATTAAATTGCACAACATCTTCTAAGAAATTGTCTGCAATATATTTTGCACGTAATGGATCTCCTGGTAATAAGACTGTTTCTGCGATAATTCCTTGTTCTGTACAACCAATGTGTGGTGTTGGAATTGCCATTTTATTCACTCCTCTTAAATCACTAATATGCTGTTGTATTTTCTTTTCCTTGAACTAATGAAACACCACCAGATGTTCCAATACGGTTTGCTCCGGCTTCAACCATCACTTTCATATCCTCAGCGGTACGGACACCTCCTGAAGCTTTAACCCCAACTGATTCTCCTACTGTTTGACGCATTAAAGCAACGTCAGCTGCTGTGGCTCCACCTGTTGAGAATCCAGTTGATGTTTTAACAAAATGAGCTCCTGCTTTAACAGCCATTTCACAAGCTTTTACTTTTTCTTCATCTGTTAATAAGCATGTTTCGATAATAACTTTTACTAAGACACCGTTTGCAGCCTCTACAACCGCCTTAATATCTTCATACACTAATTCCCAATTTTGATCTTTTGCAGCCCCTACATTGATAACCATATCAATTTCAGATGCCCCGTTTTCAATTGCTAATTTTGTTTCGTATGCTTTTACTTCTTTGAATGTTGCTCCTAATGGAAATCCAATCACTGTACAAACTTTAACGTCTGTTCCTTTTAACTCATTAGCACAAGTTGCGACCCAAGTTGGATTCACACATACTGAAGCAAAATTGAATTGTTTTGCCTCTTCACATAATGTTAAAATTTGAGCTTTCGTTGTTTCAGGTTTTAAAATCGTGTGATCAATATACTTATTCACTTCCATTGAAATCCTCCTCGAGACAGATTAAATCCTAATGATTTATTTGCCTTTATTAGTATATCTGAAGTTATGAATGTTATATCAGTAATTCATTAGGAACATTCTAAAAAATCAGAATTTAAGTGTTTTCAGTGAAGAAATTATCCAGATTCTTCAACTAACTCACCCTCAATTCTACCAAAAAATGACCACTTTTAAAATCTTTTTATTAGTATTTTGTCGAATTAAGCAGACTTTTTTATCTCAATCCAAGTGTTTTTCCTTAATTGAATATAAATAACGTGAAAAAGTCCGGATCATTAAAAAGACAGGAAGTGCAAAAAATACACCTTGAAAGCCCATAATAGTCGCAGCAACCACCATAATCATCATAATTAATAAAGGATGCATATCAAGGTTGCGACCAATAATGAAAGGCTGTAAAAAATTCGCTTCTATACACTGTAAAATGGCTAAAATAATAATTACAATAATCACTTTATTCCAAGAAATTGATAACGCAAAGACGACAACCGGAATAGCCCCAATAAATGGCCCAATAAACGGAATAAAGTCCGTTAAGCCAATTAAAACGCCAAATAATAAAGCATAATCAATTCCTGCAATCATCAACAGAATGGTTGCAATAATTGACAACGTCACCATAATTAAAAAGACCCCACGAATATATGAACCCAAGGATTCATCTAACAACCCAGCGATTGAGACTGCATGATGTCGAAATCGCCTTGGTACAATTTTTAATAACCCGTGCATCATTTTCTCAAAGTCTTTTAAAAAATAAAATAACGCAATTGGAACAATAATGATATTAACTAATGAGCCAATAATTGAAAAAATCATATTGAAGGTCCATCCTGTAATTTCACGCATATGAGTCGTCAAGGTGCTCATCCAGCTACTATAATCTCCTAAAAAATACTGACTGACATTAAGATTAAACTTCTGATCAAAAATCATAATTTGTGTTTGAATAGCCTCTAAATAAGTAGGCAAATTCATGACTAAATCATGTAACTCTCTTAAAATTGTTGGCAAAAACCATGAAATGACACCGTATAAACTTCCAAAAATAAAAAGATAAAATAAAAAAACGGATAAAACCCTTGGAAGCCGAAGTCGATCAATGCAAAGAATGAGAGGATGAATAACATAGGCTAATAAAAAGGCAATTAAAAATGGAAATAAACTCGACCAAATATCTGAAAGAATATTTCCCCAAATAGGAGAAGTTTGAACAAATAAAAAAACAATGCTTAATAACATTAAGACCACTAATGTATACATCCCAAATTTTATAATTTTTGCATATTTTGAAAAAAATTCTTCCATGTCTCTCACCTCGTTAAGTTCAGCTAGTCGTATCATAAAATTATTCTATGTCTTTATATTATAGGTGTCTAAGTTTTGATTATGCCTCTCCTTTTTATTTTTAAAAAAATAAAAACAGGCTATAGCTTAAGCTATAACCTGTTTTTGATTTTTAAAGCCCTTCATCTTTACTATTTGATGACTTAATAAAAATTGACTGACTCCTAAGATAAACTGGCTAAGTCCTAATGCAAGATAAGGACCAAAAACAAAATGGACGTAATACGATAAGAAAAATGTCAAGAGCGAGGTAAAAGCAATATATGAATATTTAACATACGGGCGACTTGCAAGATTTTCACACCGTGCGATTAAGAAAATCGGACAAATCAAAAGTCCCCCATTTAACATAAATAATAATAAAATCCAATACTCAAAATGAGCCATTTGCATAAATAAAGCACCTAACAAAGTATAAGTCCCAATATAAAGAACAAACACCTTATAATCTAGAATTTGACGCTTCATCAAAAATAGCGCACAAATGATAAGGGGAAGAATTAAAGTTCCCGCTAACGATCCTTCAAATAATCCTGCTAAAACAGTTTGAAGGGAATGAAACTTTAAAATAAATTCATCATAAGTTAAGGTAAGCGGTCCGTTAACAGCACTCATAAAAGGTGAACTAAACATCGGTGGGGTTTGTAAAATTCCTAAATTTTGATTAATGGAGATGCTTCCCCATACCCCAACTAAATAACCAATTAATACAGGGTGTACGAGATATAAATTTCCTTTCGGTTTAATCATTGAAGAGACTAAAATTATTAAAAGACTTGCCATACAAAGAGCGGTAACCGGGGCGTCTAAGGATAACATTAAAATCAATATCATAACAAATAATAATGAGGGACGTTCAATTAAGCTCTTTACGCCTTGTTTTAATGTCAAAAGACGATGATTCGATAAAGAAGCTAAACTATAGTCTACCACCGTTGCAAATCCTAAAATAACCATTAATTTAGTCAAATGAATTTTAAAAATTTCAATGGCAATGGTTGATCCTAAATGACCAATGGTTGAATAATAACCATATTCAACAAATAATCCCATCAAAATGAGTAAGCTAGCAACTAAATAAAGAATTTTAATTTGTTTTTTTTCATTAATAGTTAATCTTAAAGGATGGTTTAATCGTCGCTTAATGGCTAATTTAATCTTTTTCATGTCGTTTCTCCTCAATCTTAAAAAGTAATTCTATTCTATCATGAGATAAATCATTTTGGGATAGCTGTCTTTCTAAATATTCAAAAAAAAATTAGCAAAGCGCTAATTTTTTCCTTATTTATACTCATCTTTTAAGTCTTCTTCTGAAATTTGATATAAGTTAACATGACAATATCCCATTGGATTTTTGGTCAAATAGTCTTGATGATAACGCTCTGCCTGATAAAAGGGGCTCTCTTTTTTTACTTCTACCACAATAGGAGATGCATAATTAGGTTGTATCTTTTGAATAAATCTTTCTATAACCGGACGCAAAGCTTCATCGTCATAATAAATTCCTGTTCGATATTGAACGCCAACGTCCCCCCCTTGTTTATTCAATGAAGTGGGATCAATAATTTTAAATAAATGCTCAAGAAGTCGCTCTAATGAAATAACTTGCTCATCATAATAAATTTCACAGGCTTCCACATGATTCGTATTTTGGGCACAAACTTCTTCATAAGTTGGATTCATCGTGAAACCATCTGTATACCCGACACGTGTGGATAAAACACCTTTTAATCGCTTAAAATAAGCTTCGACTCCCCAAAAACAGCCCCCCGCTAAAATGATTTTCTTCATTATTATTTTCCCCCTTTGCTTAAGCTTGATCCCCTTTACGCTTAACTTTAATTGATTTGGTTAACTCATTGATGACATAACTAGCTGCGATTAATCCCGCTACACTTGGAACAAAGGCATTCGAAGCAGGTGGTAATTGTTGTTTACGAACTTCACTATCTTCTTTTCCAACAATTTTAAGAGTATCCTCTCGTCCAATAATTGGTCGCTCTGTCGAATAAATAACTGGAATTTTACCACTTACTTTTTCTTTTTTTAATTTAGTACGAATCACTTTAGCCACTGGATCATAAGACGTCTTCTGCAAGTCTGTGATTTCAAATTTAGTTGGATCTAATTTATTAGCGGCTCCCATTGAAGAAATAAATTTAATATTTCGTTTTAAACATTCTTTAATTAAATGAATTTTATAGCTAATTGTATCTGAAGCATCTACAATAAAATCAATGTGATGATCAAATAATAAGGAAGCCGTTTCTTCTGTATAAAACATATGCATTTGAATCACCTTACATACTGGATTAATTTCCGCAATACGCTCAGCCATCACCTCAACTTTTTTACGTCCTACCGTCTTATGAGTCGCATGAATTTGACGATTTACATTCGTGATATCTACCACATCTTTATCAATTAAAATTAACGTTCCCACACCTGTACGTGCTAATGCCTCCACGGCAAACGAACCGACACCACCAATTCCGAGCACGGCAACCGTACTATTTTTTAAGATTTCTGTTCCTTCAGGTCCATAAACTAATTCATTTCTAGAAAATTGATGTAACATCTCGTCTTGCTCCTTACTCTTTCTAATTATTTAACTGCTTTGATTATACCGTTATTCTCTCTAAATTACCACGATGACTCACTTTTTTTAGGCTATTTTTTAAAATTTAGTATGAAATCTAAAATACTGGCTATAATAATAGTGTCAAATGAAATGTCATTCGGCAGTAAGTATTTGTTGGTGATTAATATACCTCATTTCCTCGGATTTTAGTTGGTATCCAACATCAAGTTACTGTCACGTAGATGATGTAGTTTAGTTGTTTTATGATGAGTGACCTCTTTCATTTGATAGATGCATATGATTTCATTTTCGTCAGTAGATGTAAAAAATAATATGCGTCTAAATCCCCTGAATTGTGCGTATGGTGATTAGTTGTGAAATCCGAACATTTCTGATAAGGGAATCCGGAGTTCTGATATTGTGTTGAATGCCTAACCATTTTGTTAGGAATCCTAATATATCAGACAGGATACCCACCTGCTCTCGAGCGGGTTTATTATCCTAACACTTACGGCAATTTGGGTTATTTAAGATGACACGGATAGCAATATCCGTGTTTTTTTATTTTATCTCAATTTATTTATTGCACTTTATCGCTTAACATGATAAAATCTAATTCCAAACTGAACCGTCAGATGATTTTTCATTTAAAATAATACACTTCTTATACCACATTTTAAACTCTATCTAGTCCATAAGGACCCTAACCCTTCAGATTAAGATAGATTTTGCCTTGACGGTCACTTTGGGCTAAAAACAAAAAGAATTTAGTTTAGATATAAATGAGATGAGTTAAATTGACCTTGCAATCTATCCAATATCATGTTAAAATTTACTCATCTTCTGAGATATGCGTAAGGTGATTAGTTCTTTAAATCCGAACATTTCTGATTAGGGAATCCGATTCGCTAGTGTGGTGTTGAATGCCTAGCTTTTATCACCTAGGACTCCTAAAACACTAGATACGATGCCCACCTGCTATTTTAGCGGGTTTATATCCTAACACCTACGGTATTTTGGATAAACACGAATCAATATGATTCGTGTTTTTTTTATTTGACAGATTGTAATATTAAGTGCGACACAAAAAAACTCATAAATAGGATCTTTGTTATAGAATGAAGTTACCACACAAAATTC
>NZ_CALIOS010000099.1:0-4707 GCF_938044715.1 uncultured Turicibacter sp. | reverse complement strand
CTATTCGGACTTTTTATTCACGAAAAAGGCATTATGAATGTTCCGTTTGCTAAAAATATTAATGGGGCAACCTGCTGGTACATCTTACCTGGTATCGGAACTTTACAGCCATCAGAATTTATGAAAATTGCGCTCGCACTCGTTGTAGCCGATATCATTCAAAAACACAACGAGTTTTATCCCCATTTAAAGCGTACCGTCAAAACAGATTTTTTACTTCTTCTAAAAATTGGAGCAGCTATTGTGCCACCAGCTTTTTTAATTTTTGAACAGCCGGATTCTGGTGTTACGATGATTATTTTATTCTTCGTCGCACTCATGATTTTTTCTTCAGGAATTAAGTGGCGATATATCTTTATCGTTGGTTCAATTGCTATGGTCGGTATTACAATCTTTATTCTAGCAGTCGGAGTTTTCCCAGACTTTTTAACAAATGTTCTTGGAATTCAAGCTTATAAATTAAGTCGTTTCTTTGGATGGTTTGATCCATTTGGAACGATTCAAGGAGCAGGAAACCAATTAGCAAAAGGATTACTTGCCATTGGATCGGGTCATCTAATTGGAAACGGATTCCAAAGCTTAACCACTTACTTCCCTGAAGCCCACACTGATTTCATTTTTGCCGTTATCGGAATGGACTTTGGATTAATTGGAACTTTAATTACGGTGATTTTATGTGGTTTATTTGATTTTGAAATTCTCAATACGGCAACACTGAATCGTGGTCATTACAATAGTTACTTATGCGTTGGAATTTTTGGAATGTTATTCTTCCAACAAATTCAAAATATTGGGATGACGATTGGGATGCTTCCCATTACAGGGGTAACGCTTCCGTTTATCAGTTACGGGGGAAGTTCATTACTCTCTTATATGATTTTATTTGGTCTCATTTTAAGTAGTCATATTGAAGGAATGAAATTAAAGCACTCTGAAGTAGATTACCACGAACGGACACTTTACTTAAAAACAAAAGCTTATATTAAAGATAATGCAAAAGTCGATTAGAAAAGGACATTTCCCAATTGGGAGATGTCCTTTTCTTATCTTTAATAAACGAGACACTGCGATACTTTTAAGAAATAAACATGACAACTTACTTTTTTAGTTGGGAATATTTCTTTAATCGCTTTAGAATAGTATTTCATTTGTGTTTCGTATCTTTGTTTTAGTTCTTGTTGTTGTACCTCAAAGTCACGAATATAGTCGGTTTTATAATCCACGATATAGACTTCATCTTCAAATTCTGCTAATAAGTCAATGACCCCTTGAAGTAAGATTTGAGACTGTTCATGCTCATCCACCTTTACTAACGTCATAAATGGAACCTCTTTTTTAACTGATAACGCTGTTATAATTTTTTCATAAAGAGGACTTTTAGTAAACTCTAGCACTTGCCCTAGATCAATTCGACTACTCATCTCCTCGGTCATCATTTCCTTTTCAATCACTCGTTCTTTGACTTGCTGTAAACTTTCTAACGTATGATTTTTCATCACCGGTAAATGCTGCATAAATTGATGCAATGCGGTTCCCGCTTCAGCTCCACTAATTTTCTTTTCTCTCATAAATGATGGCCGATCATAAGCCACTTGTGGTCTAAGCTCAGGAATCCCTTTAAACATAGGTGTTTCCTCAGCCAGTTTGCGCTGTGAAACAGATTGCTTTGCGTTAATCTCAACTAGTTCCTGATGCTCATAACGCGTTGAAAAAATTTTTTCAAAATCAATAACAGGGGGTTGTTTAGCTAATGACTCTTCTACCTTCATCGATTGTTCAAGCTCCTGTTGTTGGGAGAATATTTCTATTTTCCATGAACTAGCATCTTCTAAACAAGTCGGTGTTACCCCTAAATAGGTCGCCACGATCTCTTGGTTATCTGGATGCTTTAAAATAGCTGGTAAAATCCAATCAGCATAATTAACTGCTTTTAATCGATACGAATCTGGTAACCTCACACCCGATTCAGTGATGACTTCTTTTAAAGAAGCGAGCTTTTTCTCAACCTCAAAAACTCCTGTAAATAAAAGCTTAGATTTAGCACGTGTCATGGCCACATATAAAAGACGCATTTCTTCTGCTAACATTTCTCGATGAATGAGGCTTGCTACCACATTTTGAGCAATTGTTTTTTGAGTAAAGCTTAACTGCGAATCAATGTACTTGACTGCTACTCCATACTTTTTATGTAAAATATAATTTCCTTTTTCGTCCTGAACATTAAATTTCTTTTGAATTTGAGAAATAAACACAACAGGAAATTCAAGCCCTTTTGATTTATGAATAGACATAATTCGAACAACATCTTCATTCGCTGTGACCGTTTTAGCTTTTCCAAAATGTTTTCCAAGAGCTTGCATTCGATCGATATAATTAACAAATCCATATAAACCTTTTTTAGTGCTCGACTCATAATGGCGTGCCTTATCGACAAAAACATCTAAATTTGCCTTTCTTAAATAACCATGTGGAAGTCCCATCACAAACTCATAATAAAGCGTTTGTTCATAAATAAGGGTGATCAAACTTGCTAGCGATTGTGTTTTCGCTTCGAAACGCCAACGTTCTAATATCTCAACAAAACGCTTTGTTTTTTGTTTTAAAAACTCATCCTCTCCGTGATTTTGATAAAATTGGACGAGTTCATAAAAGGATGAAGCTTTACTTGAAACTTTGATGAGTGACAATTCACGCTCATTAAAGAAAAATAACGGTGATCGCATCAGGCCAACCAAAGGAATATCTTGATAAGGGTTATCAATGACTTTTAAACAAGAAACCATATTAATAATTTCAATTGAATCAAACAAATCGGTATTTTGTTCGGTAAACAGCGGAATATGATATTGACGAAAAACATCTTGAAACGTTGTCACACTGCTTAACGATCGCATTAAAATCACAATATCTTGATAAGTTAAAAGACGCATGCGACCTAATTTTCGATCATATACTTCTTGTTTAGAATCCATCCAACGCTTAATTGTTCTCGCAATGTGATGCGCTTCAAGTTCAACGGTACTTAAATCCGTTTCATCATCTGTGACTTGCAATTTATCAATCAAATGTACTTCATTTTGGTTAAATGGATCATTCACTTCACCTAACACGCCAAGTCGAAGCATTGCCGCTTCATCATAATTAATTTCACCCACCGGCTCATCCATTAACTGCTTAAAAATATAATTCGTTGAATCAATCACTTGCTGATGAGAACGATAGTTTTTCATTAAATCAATTTTATGACCTTTTCCATTTCCATCAGAGAACATCGTATATTTTCCTTGAAAAATACTTGGTTCTGCGAGTCGGAATCGATAAATCGACTGCTTGACATCCCCTACCATGAAAATTGGAATTTCAGGTGACTTAATCTTGGCAATCGCCTGAACAATCGATTCTTGCATGAAATTAGTATCTTGATACTCATCAATCATAATCTCCTTAAATTGAGCATGAATATCAAATGCTACCGCAGTTGCTTGTCCATCTTGGATTAACAACCGAAGCGTATACCACTCTAAATCAGAAAAATCAAGTAATTGTCGTTTTAATTTCGCTTCGCTAAAACGCTCATGAAATAGAAGAACCATTTTCGCTAATGCTTCTACCACTTCTTGACTCTTTTTAAAATGAATCAAATGCGTTTCATTCGAGTACGTTAAATATTTTTCCTTTATTTTCTCAATTCGTTTTTTAAAAGAATCACGCGCCTCTTTACAAATCGTGTTCATCTCTTCATCAAAATCTTTCTTAGGTGCTGAAGGAAATCTCGAAAGCGTTGTATTCATAAAAGCCTCGCGTAGCGCTTCATATGATGAGTTCATGGCATCCTTTAAACGATTGACATACTCTAAATCTTGAAAATATACATCTGTTGCGTATTTATGTAATTTCTCCGTCATTTGTGAGTAAGTCGCATATTCTTTTGCTTTTTCTAAATCTAATACTGCTTCCTTAAGACTTGGAGTTATGACTTTTAAAATTTTATCATAATGAATCCATGACATTAGATCTTGCTCATCCCACTGATATAGGTGAGGTAAATTCTCTAACCACTGAATCATTTCAGGATTAGAACGTGCCAATTCGTAAATTTTAAGTAACATGACTTTTAAATTCTCATCATTGCGATCATTATTAAACTGACGACTCAACAGCAAATAAGACTCATCCTCATCATCTGATAAGTCATCAAATAACGATTCAACCACCTCATCTTGAATAATCCCGACTTCAATATCATCGGCAATCTTAAACACAGGATCGAGTTCTAATAAATAATAGTAACGTTTAATTAACTTATTACAAAAGGCATGAAACGTTGAAATATGAGACTGAGAAATTTTATTTAATTGGACCTTTAAATGTTCATTATCTGGTTGCTTTTCTAACTCATCTTGAATGCGTGAACGCATACGTTGTTTCATTTCAGCAGCTGCTGCCTCTGTAAAGGTCATGACAAGTAATTCATCAATATTTAGTTTCTCTTGAATAATTTTTTGAATCATTCGTTCCACGAGTACAGCCGTTTTTCCTGAACCTGCCCCAGCTGAAATTAATAAATCTTCGCCTTTTCGATAAATAGCTTCCCATTGTTCATCATTCCAAGTCGCCTCCAGCGGTTTAATGGGTACTTGATTCATCTTGATCTCCTCCTTCCTCTAGTTGACATTTAATCGCCTCTAATGCATTTTCTTTTTTCAT
>NZ_CALIOS010000098.1:0-3216 GCF_938044715.1 uncultured Turicibacter sp. | reverse complement strand
ATACATCTCCACCTAACCCTGCAGGACCGTCTAATTCTAATTTTGTACGAGCATCTACTGCTCCAACTTTTTCATATACAACATCAATGTTTGGATAAGCTGCTTCAATTGCTGGTTCAATTGCTGCTGCATAATCATCATCGTCTAACCATAATTTAATCTCTACTTTTTCCCCTGAAGTTGCTGGTTTCTCAGTAGTCTCAGCAGATCCATTAGATGGTGTTTCTGCTGGTGTTTCAGCGTCATTTCCACCACAAGCTACTAATCCTGTTAACGATAACGATGCAACTAATCCTAGTGATAATAATTTCTTCATCCTTATACCTCCCAATTGTCTAAAACAATTTGTTTTTGAAATTGCTTACATATTAAGTATAGCACTTACAAAACCGAAATGCAATATCCGACATTTAATGTGGAATCGGTTGCAAAAATATGTTTAAATATACAAAAAAGCAAGATTCTCACATAGAATCTCGCTTTTTTTTCATTAAATTAAACTCGGAATAACTTTCTTACGATAAACGACGAAAGCAATTAGTGGTGTTCCAAAATTAAAAATAATCGTTGTGAAAGCAGGAGAAATAATTAATCCTATAATTAATGAAATGATTGAAGGAATTGTCCCAGAATAAATCATAATATTTAATACTTCTTTATAACTAATAAAACTTGTATGTCCAAACTTAAATAACATCGATAACGCCGCTACAACAAATGTATAAATAAAGAAAGTTAAAATTCCTGTCTGATAATTTCCCATAATGAATGGAACAATCAATAAAGGTTTTAAAGACTTTGCAAAAGGAGCAAATACACCTTCATACCCAGATGCTACATCCATTTGTCGAAGTTGACCAAAATTAGTTCCTTCATATTCACCGTAAGATAAATCATACTGTCTACCTTGTTCCACAAAAATTAAGTGATCATGATTAAAAACTAAACCATTCGTCACCAAATTCGCATCACCGTTAAATAAAATTTTAACATCACTATTAACCTTGATTTCGTAAAACTCATTATTACTTAAAGCCCCATTTTCAATTTTATAATCTGGTAATGATTCGACTATCATTGCCTTCTCATCATCAGATAACATCCAAATCTTTTCATCCCATCTATAAGCTTCATCTTTTAATAAAGAAAAGGCGAACGGCGTCATTTGCATCATTGATAAAAAAATACCAAAAATTAAACTAATAATAATGGGTGTTTTTCTCAATTCAAAAATTGAATCTATTGAGTACCCTGATTTTAACATTAACTTTAACTTTTTCATTCTTGCTCCACCTATCCTATTTCAATCTCTAGCTCCTCATACAAGCTAACCTCTTCCACTGGAATACTAAATAACATAGTACCCTTACTTGGAATTATAACAGAATCTGACTTTAAAGTATAACCTGTTTTTGTCGAATAAATAAGGTTTTCATCATCAGTACTAAATCCAACTTCACAATCGCGTTCACTGATATTATGTAAAATGAAAACCGCTTCTGTCTCAGTATAACGAATTTGTCCGATTACTAGAGACTTACTCATACTAAGGGCGACCATCTCTCCACTAGATAGTGCATCACTACTATTACGCACTGCAATTAAAGACTTATAATGATTTAATAACGAATCTTTATCCTCTAATTGTACCTCTATACTATCTAAATCCATATTTAAAGTATCCTTACGCCATTCAGTCTCATAATCATTTCCCCATTTAAGAGGGAATCTAATATCTTCATCAGGTTTTCTCCCTAACATTCCAATTTCCTCTCCATAATAAATATATGGGTTCCCTGGTAACATTAAATAAATATCTGCTGCCAATTTCATTAAATCCATATCGTTATTTAATACAGACATGACACGATCTTGATCATGATTCGTTAAAAATATAGCATCACTATATCCTCTATCTCCAGCATATTTTTCAAAAGACTCATGCATTCTTGTTAAATTTTTCATTAATCCAAATCCACTAAGATCTCTTTCACGACGAACAACAGATACAATTGCATCAGCTAAATCAAAATTGAAATTTGCATCAAAATTACTGTAATATGGGGCAACTGATGAAGATCCTGACCATACCTCTGCAACAATATATAAATCATCTTTAGCGTCACGCCATCCATCTGTTATCTCTTTCCAAAAATCTAAATTTTCTTGTAGTAAATTTAAATCAGTATTATATTCACCTTGTGCGTACAAATACTTTGCTGCATCTAATCTAAATCCATCAACACCTAAATCAATCCAATACTGTCCAATATTAATAAACTCTTCTCTTACTTTATTATTTGAAGCATCCCAATCAGGCATTCCACTCCAAAATGCACCAAAATACATACGATTTTCATACTTAGACCACGCTTTTCCATCAATAGGAGAAGCTGAAAAATCATATGATGAATCATTCGCATCAGCCCAAATAAAGTAATCAGCATAATCACTATCAATATTTTCCTTACTATCTATAAACCATGGATGCTCACTACTCGCATGATTTAAAACCATATCTAATACAACTTTTATTCCTTTATTATGGGCTTCTGAAACTAATTTTTTAAAATCATCTAACGTTCCATACTCAGAATTAACATTATAGTAATCTGTTACATCATACCCATGGTAACTTGGAGATGGATAAATAGGTAATAACCAAATTCCTTTAACTCCTAAATCTACAAGATAGTCCAAATTCTCAGTAATTCCATTAAAATCACCAATACCATCACCATCACTATCTGAAAATGAACGTACAAATATTTCATAAAAAACACCATTGTCACTTGAAACTTCCGCCCTCTCATCGGTACTATTACTACATCCAACTAATAAAAATATAATCATTAATAATAGAATGTTTTTTTTCATTATTATCCCCCTCATGTGTTTATAGATAATTATAGCAACTAAACATCATAACAACTATATGTAACCGTTATTATAATTGATATAAAAAAACTTCTTAAGATATATCCTAAGAAGTTTTAAGAAAAATAAAAAAGAGTAACCCTACTCTTAATCGTCATAAATTGGTGCCTAGGGCCGGAATCGAACCGGCACGGGTGTCACCACCCGCAGGATTTTAAGTCCTGTGCGTCTACCAGTTCCGCCACCCAGGCATTTCATTATTTCAGGCACGCGCCTATTTTCAAAAATGGTGTCCTGCAGAGGACTCGAACCTCTGACCCTCTGATTAAAAGTCAGATG
>NZ_CALIOS010000097.1:0-7206 GCF_938044715.1 uncultured Turicibacter sp. | reverse complement strand
GGTGTGCCATTGATATTGTTCAAATCATCTCACTTGTAATTGGATGTGCACTTGTTTATTTGCTATTAGAAGAAGTAAATCCGAAATATGCTAAAGGATTTAGTCTTGTCTTGCTAACATTTTTTTTTATGGTCGCCTTACAAATTCTTTCCAAAATGATTGGTGACTTAACAGCAGTGTTCTTGAATTTTAATATTGAACAGCAGTATGTTACGATTATCATTCGTTTGATCGGAATTGTTTATTACGCTGAGTTTGTTAATTTTTTATTAACAGAAGCAAAGCTTGGTAATGTAGGGAAAATGTTTGAGTATATTGTAAAACTCTATTTAATCGGGTACAGTTTACCGATGATTATCACCTTATTTGAACTAATTTTATCAATATTGTAGTCTTTACGAACTAGGGGGTGAAGTATGAGTCAATTTAGTATGGATCTATCATCGTTTGACAATATTTGGGCCGAAATCTATTCACAATATGACTGGCTTGTACAAGCTGATTATCTTGATAAATCGAACTTACTAAAGGTTGAAAATTTTAATATAGTCGGTTTTTTTAAGTCAATTGTTGAATATGCCATGTATGAGTTAAATGTGAGTTTTTCTCAGTTTAAAATGATTTTAATTTTCTTATTAGTGATTGCGTTGTTTCAAAATATTCAAACAACGTTTTCAACACGATATGAAAAGATTACGAATACAGTCTTAAAATTAATTCTGATTGTACAATTATTTGGGTTATTTGTCTTTTATCACGACTATACGCTGGATATTTTAACAAGATATATGGATATTGTTGTGGCTGTATTTCCTATTTTATTATCGATGATTACCATTACGGGCGCACTTTGGAATCATGCCTTATTTCAGCCTGCTGTTGTATTTTTGATTAATGTCTCCTATTTTTTCATTAATGCTGTCAGTTTACCTTTGACGGTGATTGGAACAATCTTTGGTTTTGTTAATCAAATTGGTATTGAAGATTTATATAGTCGATTAACGAATTTTATTAATAAAATTGCCTTGTGGACACTGGGAGGCTATTTTGCATTCTTTTTAACGTTGATGTCCATCCAAAATGTCACGTTAAGTTTTGCGGATGGGTTGTTTTTTAGGACAACGCAAACTTTAATGAATTACATTCCAGTTATTGGGAGCCGTTTTACTGATACGGTTGTTTCCATTATCTCAACGTTATCGATTATGCGCAATAGTGTAGGCCTATTAAGTATCATCACATTGGTTATTTTTGTTTCTTTTCCTATTGTGAAGCTTGGAATTGCAACCATCTTGTTTCGATTACTAACAGCGATTATTCAACCACTAGTTAGTAAAGATTTTATTAACGTCTTAGATATTTTTAATACAGGTGTTATGAATTTATTAGTTATTACCATTATTATTGCTGTTATGTTTATCTTTACGTTCTTTATTATTTTATATAGTTCTAATATGATGTTAGTAACCAATTAGATAACATTTGACAAGATGTGAGGAGATGGGAAAAGAAATGATATATACATACGCCAAACAAATTATTGCCATGTTTTTTTTGATAGCTGTTGTCAATTTGTTGGTTATTCCGGCTTCTTATAAAAAGATAATTTCATTTTATCTTCATTTTTTTATTATAGTTATCATTTTAAAGCCGGTACTCAGTATAATGAATAATGAAGTTAGTTCATTTATTAATTCGATTACCTTCATTAGTGAGAGTGAGTTCGACGAATCTGTACAGTATTATCAGAGCAAGCTTGAGGAGGACTTAAAAGATCTTACCTTAGGTGAAGTTGATGCCTTGATACAAAAAGCTGAGGCACTCTGTGACGTCGACATTATCACATTCGAATTAGATGAAGTTCTAACCATACAAATGGTGGAAACTAGTAAAGAAGCGAAACTATGTGTTTCTAATCAACTAGGAATCGACCGAAACGATATTTTGTTTGAGGGGGGAGGTCAATGAAGGATGAGGGGATAAAAATCCCAGCAGTGTTTCAAAGTAGTATAAACGGATCAGGAGGGGGGACGAAGGAGATAAAAAAAACCTCGGATATATCACAAATGATTCAGAAGTTAAGAAAAATAGTCGCAGATTTAGGTCCGTTTGGAATTCTATCAGTTATTGCAGCCGTCTTTATTTTTACCACATTGTTTAATGGAAGTTTTGAAAACAACAGTGGTAAAACAACGACAAACGTACTTGAGACGAAACATCAAGAACAAATTAATACGTTATTTGCCTCAATAGAAGGGGTTACGCTTGAAAGTGTTAATTTGTCTTATAAAACTGTATCGGATTCTTCATCTGCAACAATCTTCGCTTCAAATCAAACAAATACTGTTTCAAATGGAGTTGTTATTGTGTATCGCGGAGTGCTCAAAGCACCTTATGATGTCACGAACGCAATCAGTTTGTTACTTGATGTACCAATCCATCAAATATCATTATTAAATGCATCTGAATTAGGAGGAAATTAAAATGAACAAAAATTCTTATGTTACAGCCGCATTATTTGTTGTCTTTGTCTTATTAACAGTTTTTTATATGGGAATGGAAGATCCAAAAGATTTAACAACTGGAGCAGGATCAACTCAAACCTTACCAAATGTTCAAATGGAAGTTAGCGAAACTGATGCGCAAACAGGTAGTGAGTTAGCAAGTGAAACAACGACAGAAGAAAATGTTACAACAGTTGCAACGGAATCGAATTCAATCCAAGTGTTACGTGTTGAACTTGAAAAACAACAAAGTCAAAAAGTATCAGAATTAAAAGAAGTAATTGCTAGTAAAGATTACGATGCAACAGCTAAAAGTGAAGCAAAAGATGATTTAGATAAATTAAATAGAGATCGTGAACATCAAAGCGCGCTTGAAACAATGATTAAATCAAAAGGTTATAATGATGTATTAGTTCGTGTTAATGAAGAAACGGTTCAAGTTATTGTACAAGTGGCAGATGAAAGTGCCTTTCCAGGAGTGGAAGAAGTGAATGAACTTTACATGATGGCTAAAACAGAATTTACAAATAATCCTGATGTAACCATTCAATTTCAACCGATTAACTAAATAAAAGATAATAAAAAAAATACCGACCCAAAAGTCGGTATTTTTTTATCCTAAAGCGTTAATTTTTTTGCTTAAACGTGATTTTTGACGAGCTGCGTAGTTTTTATGGCAAATTCCTTTTGCAACAGCTTTGTCTAATTTTTTGTTAGCTGTATTGTAAGCTTCTTTTGCAGCTTCGATGTTTTTGTTCTCAACAGCAACCTCAACAGCTTTGATAGCAGTACGCATAGATGCTTTGAAAGAAGCATTAAATTGACGACGTTTATCGTTTGTTTTAACACGTTTAATTTGTGATTTAATATTTGGCATTCAATTCACCTCCATTAATACAACAAAAATATTCTATCAAACCCATGTCTAAATTGCAAGAAGAAAATACAATATTTAATGAAATAGTAAAATTTCCAATTGTTTACGAGCTTTGAGACGTATTTTTTGTAGTAAAAAGATTATTTTGAGTACTTTTCAAGTAAGTCCGTTTTTAATGTCCAAAGGTTTTTAGATAAATCGACATAATATTGATGAGGATGTTCAAAACGTAGAACTTCTTCCCATAACGTATTAATTTGCTCTTTTGAATAGGCGACAATCTCCTCGAGGCTTGGTGAGTTATAAACTTGTTTTCCATTTAAGAAAATAGGGATAAGTAGCGGTTTGGCATAGAAGTTTTCGATTGTTTTGCGTTTCCAAGTGTGTTCTGGATCAAAAATGGTATATGGATGATTATCATCAATGATTTCATCAGCTAGGGTGATGACATCAGCAATGGCTTTATTAGTTTCGCGTTCAAATAAACGATACACTTGTTTATATCCTGGATTTGTAATTTTTTCAATGTTATTACTAATTTTGATTTTTGGAATCATAGCTCCTTCTTTTTCAACTGCCACAATTTTATAAACGCCACCGAAAACTGGCTCAGCTTTTGATGTAATAAGGCGTTCTCCCACACCGAATGAATCGATTGGGGCTTTTTGAATGATTAAATCGCGAATAATATACTCATCGAGTGAGTTAGAAATGACAATTTTACAATCTTCAAGTCCCGCTTCATCTAATAATTTACGAGCTTTTTTTGATAAATAAGCGGCATCCCCACTATCAATGCGAATGCCTCCAGGTCGATGGCCTTTTGGAATTAACACTTCTTTAAAGACTTTAATAGCATTAAGAACACCTTGCTTTAACGTGTTATAAGTATCAACTAAAAGAACACAATTTTCTGGATAAAGTTCTGCGTATTTTTTGAAGGCATCGTATTCAGTATCAAACGTTTGAACCCAACTGTGGGCCATTGTTCCAAGGGATGGAACTTGGTAATCACGATCAGTAATGGTACAAGCCGTCCCAATACATCCCCCAATATAAGAAGCACGAGCCCCTAAAATAGCGCCTTGTGCTCCTTGCGCACGACGAGATCCGAATTCCATGACAGGACGTCCCTCAGCTGCACGAACAATTCGATTTGCTTTCGTTGCGATTAAAGATTGATGGTTGATTGACAGTAATACCATCGTTTCAATGAACTGAGCTTGAATAATCGGTCCTCGAACTGTAAGGATTGGCTCATTTGGAAAAATAGGTGTTCCTTCTGGAATGGCATAAATGTCACAAGCGAATTCAAAGTTTTTTAAATAATCTAAAAAGGCATCAGAAAACATGTTTTTACGTCGTAAAAACTCGATATCCTCATCTGTAAAGTGTAAGTTCTTTAAATAATCAATGAGCTGTTCAAGGCCTGCCATAATGGCAAAACCACCACGTTCAGGAACGCGACGGAAGAACATATCAAAATAGGCGATTTGATCTTTCATGCCGTTTTCGAAGTAACCATGAGCCATCGTTAACTCGTAAAAGTCAACTAGCATTGTTAAATTTGATGATTTTAAGTTCATAATAAATTCCTCTTTCTATTCTTCGATGCGTGTCACAATTTCAATCCCATTCATCATCATTTTATATAAGGCAATGACATTCATGAAGTCAGCAGCATGAACATCATAGTCATAAGTTTCAACACTATTCATTGGAACGATGATACGACTTATTTTATTTTGCGTGATAAAATAAGTCTTTAAGGTAATCGCAAATTGTTCTACACAAATATCGGTGCAATCACCCACAATAATAAATTGGTTAATCAATGGATGGTTTTCTAACCACTGATGAAATGCAGGCTCTAAGAAGCCATTTGTAGAACTTTTTTCAATTAAGTGATAAGGTCCAGCCTGTTTGATTTCATCGATAATTTCACTTTCTACTTCTCCTTTGATACAGTGTGCAGGATAAGAATTAAACTCAATTGAATCCGTTTGGTGACAGTCGGCGAAAGCCACAACATCAATTTGAGAATCATTTGCTCGTTTTAATAAGTCGCAAATCGGATCGATAATTGTTTGGATTCGAGGAGATGACATCGGGCCCATCTTGACGAATCCATTCACCATATCAACAATGATTAAGGCCGTTTGATTTGGGTCTAATGATGAAAGACAAACAGAAGGAGATTCATTTAATAGATTAACCATTTTTGTTAAGGATGTTTCACTCGATTTTATTAAATTTAGTAATTCATAACTCATCTTTTACACCTCCGATACTCAAAAATTTTCCTGTGTGAGGAAAGTTATAGAACTATTATAGTATATTTAATTCTTAATCACAAAGTCTTAAATAGCTTAAGATTGAAATATATTTCAAAAAGATTGGCATGAGATGAGTGGTGATATATAATAAGAGGAAGATATGATGGAAAGGATGGAAAACTATGTCAAATAAACGTTTATATAAAACCTCACAAGGAGCAATGCTTGGTGGAGTATGTAAAGGGATTTCTGAGTATTTAAATATTGACGTCACCTTAATTCGCTTAGTATGGGTCTTGATTTCCTTTACCTCAGTCGGAATTATTTTATATATTGCGTGTGTGTTTATTTTTCCAGATAAAGCAACGATTGAACGTGAGAAACGCCAAACTACAAAGGATGCCGTATTTGAAACAAATGATTATAAAGTAAAGGATCAAGAGAATAAAAAAGATAAAGATTATACAATCTATTAAAGATTAAAGAGGTGAAAGTTACCTCTTTTTTTTTGAAAATTATAATCTCCCCCTTCGGGGAAGTTGGATAGATTATGAATAAAAGTATGTCCAATGGTTATCATTTTAAGTGAAGTTATGGTAGAATATATAAAAAAAGGAGGCGCAAATTATGTCGGATATTTTAGGAAACTTAAACCCACGTGCGGTGTTTCATTATTTTGAAGAAATGACGAAGATTCCACGTGAATCAGGAAATGAGGCTGCCATTAGTCAGTATTTAGTTGATTTTGCTAATGAGCATGGGTTAGAAGTGATTCAAGAACCCTGTAAAAATGTAATCATCAAAAAACCAGCTACTGCGGGTTATGAAAATGCTCCACGTGTCATTTTACAAGGTCATATGGACATGGTCTGTGTCAAAGATGATGAATTAGAGTTTGATTTTGAAACACAAGCTTTACCGATTTATGTTGAAGGCGATTGGATTAAATCAAAAGGAACAACTCTTGGAGCTGATAATGGAATTGCGGTTGCGATGTCGCTTGCTATTTTAGCAGATAAGACGATGGCTCATCCTGCCTTAACTGTGTTAGTGACAACGGAAGAAGAGACAGGAATGGATGGAGTCATGGCATTGGATCCTGCTCATGTACAAGGTGATATCTTAATTAATATTGATTCAGAAGAAGAAGGAGTAGCGTTAGCTTCATGTGCTGGAGGTGTACGTAACTCATTAAAGCTACCGCTTGAATGGATGACGTTAAGTGATAATTCACTTGTTTCATATGAAGTTGTGATTAGTGGCTTAAAAGGTGGGCACTCAGGAATTGAAATTAATAAGTGTCGTGCCAATGCCAATAAATTAATGGGACGCTTTTTCCATTATGTGCAAGATCTTCAAGTTTCAGTTGCACATGTTGCAGGTGGAGAAAAAATGAATGCCATTTCAAAACGTGCCAAAATGGTCTTAACATTATCAAAAGACAAAGTATCAACACTTGAAGAAAAAGTAAAAGATTTTGAAATCATGATCGGAGAAGAAAAAATAAGCTGGTATGAAAATATCGTAAGCCAAAAGGGCATGAATGATT
>NZ_CALIOS010000096.1:0-3801 GCF_938044715.1 uncultured Turicibacter sp. | reverse complement strand
ACGTCGCATTACCCTGAGCTTAAGGCCTATGCTTATGAGCAAGATGATGTGATTAATGCATCGGTTGAATTTAATGTTGAGACGCTTTCCCCAACGTATCGTTTACTTGTTGGAGTACCTGGACGTTCAAATGCCTTTGAGATTTCAAAACGTTTAGGATTAAAAGAGGCCATTTTAAATCAAGCTCGTTCATATGTTGAAAGTGAACGAACAGAAATGACGGATTTAATTACAAAACTTGAGGATCGTGGATTACAATTAGATCAGGAGATTCAACATCTTCAGCAACAAAATACATTAGTTGAAGAAATGAAAAAAGAATATGAGCAAAAACTGGCAAAATTTGAGGCAGAACGTGAAAAAGTCTTAGAGGATATCAAAAAAGAAGCATTTGAAAGTGTTCGCCAAGCAAAAGAAGAAGCAGAACAAATTGTGATGGATTTACGTCAAGCGAAAAAAATGGCTGATTTATCAATGAAAGATCATGAGTTAACAGAAAAATTGACGTCATTAAAGAAAGCAGAGGCGAAACAAGCAGAGCAATTTAAGAAAAAGGCTCAAAATAAACAGCCGTTAAAACCAGGTGATGAAGTGATGGTTTTATCTTTAAATCGTCAAGGTGAACTGATTGAGCAAACCAAAAATGGAGAATGGATGGTTCAACTGGGTATGATGAAAGTGAACATTAAACCTGAAGATCTTCAATATTTACGTAAATCGGTTCAGAAAAAGGAAACAAAAAAAGGGCAAATGGTTCATAAACGTAATAGCCATGTCGGAATTCAATTGGATTTACGAGGAGAACGCTATGAAGATGCTATGTTAATGCTTGATAAATACTTTGATGATGTCTTATTGGCTGGATATCAAACGATTACGATTATTCATGGTCATGGAACGGGAGCTCTTCGCCAAGGGGTTCATAAATATTTAAAACAAAATAAACACGTTGCAAGCTTTAGATTTGGGGGAGCCGGTGAAGGTGGAACTGGAGCAACGGTTGTTGAATTAAAATAAGGGAGTCCTGTCTATCTCGAGTCAATCGGGATAGATTTTTTTGTGAAAATATATTTTTCAAAATAAAGTTTACATTATATGGAAATCATGTTATTTTATAAGAGGACAAAAAAAATCGTATAGAGGTAGCGTTGCATCAGAGTACAACAGGGAGCTGGCAAGTGAGGAAATGTTGGAAAGGTAATCATCGCCGAAAGTTTCGTATTGGCAAATACGTCACTTGGGGTTGCAGGAAATACCTGTAACACTCCTTCAGTTTTGAAGAGGAGCTATTAAACAGAGGACTTTTTTTCAGTCGTGTTAATAGCACGACTTTTTTTGTTACAATCAATTTTAATCAAAGGGGAGATTTTAATATGAGAAAATTAGTTGTAACGTTAGCAGGATGTATTTTGCTTGCAGGATGTAGCGGGAATGCTACAAGTAATTCAAAAGATACGTTTACGGTTGGAATGGAATGTAATTATGCTCCGTTTAACTGGCAAACGTCAGCACCAACACAGACAAGTGTATCAATTGGTGGAGCAGGATTTTGTGATGGATACGATGTGAGAATTGCAAATGAAATTGCAAAGAGCATGGAAAAAGAGTTAGTGATTAAAAAATTAGAGTGGGATGGTTTGCAATTATCACTAGAATCGGGAGAAATTGATGCGATTATTGCTGGGATGACCGCTAATGAGGAACGTGAACAAGGAATTGATTTTACGACACCTTATTTTGAATCAGAAATGGTACTGATTGTTCGTGCAGACGATGATTTAGTTCATGCAACATCTATTCAAGATTTTAGTGGTAAAAATGTGATTGGACAGATGAATACTAATTATGATACGGTAATTGACCAAATTGAAGGGGTGAATCACTTAACACCTAAATCTTCTTATCCTGAGTTAGTGGTCTCTTTACAATCAAATGAAGCAGATGCTATTACGGCTGAATTACCCGTTGCCGAAGGGGTCATTCAAGCTAATCCAGATTTGACTATTGTTCACTTTGCAGAAGGTAAAGGATTTGATATTGATACATCTGTTTCAATTGGATTAAAAGAAGGCAGTCGTGGTACAGAGTTCTTTAATCAAGTTCAATCTGCTTTAGATAATATTTCAGATTCGACTCGAAATGAATGGATGACAGAATCTCGCGAAAGTGCGCCAACAGGTGAATAATTATGATGTTCTTAACCACTCAAAATGGCTTTTTAAATAAATCATTTTCTTTATTTGTTAAAAATTTTGATTTGTTCATGTATGGAATTAAAATGACACTCATTTTAGCTTTTTTAGGAACGATGTTAGGCTTAGTTATTGGGTTAGTTCTAGGGGGATTGCGTGCGATTACAATTGAACCAAGAGACTTAAAAAGTGTAAAAGTGTTAAAAAAAATGATGCACTGTTTGATAGGTCTTTACGTTTGGTTTTTTAGAGGGACTCCAATGATGGTGCAAGCGATGTTTTTATATCATGCTTTACGTCCTATTCTAGGGTGGAGTTCATTAACTGCAGGGATTGTGATTATTTCGGTTAATACTGGGGCTTATATGGCAGAAATTATCCGTTCAGGTATTCAGTCAGTGGATAAAGGGCAACTTGAAGCCGCTAGAAGTATTGGAATGACCGCTTTTCAATCGATGATGTACATTATCTTACCTCAGGCGATTAAAAACGCCTTTCCTTCTATTGGAAATGAATTTATTGTGAATATTAAAGATAGTTCAATGTTAAATGTCATTGGGGTGATTGAAGTTTTCTTCCAATCTAAATCAGTAGCAGGAAGTGTGATGCTATATTCTGAGACGTTTTTTATTACGTGCCTCATTTATTTAGTGTTAACGACAATTACAGCACAAATTTTAGGTTGGATTGAAAAGAAAATGAACGTGAAAAAAACTTCATTTCCATCATCGCAAACGGTTCCAATGGCAAATCTTTAGGAGGAGAGTATGGCAGAAAATACGATGATCAACATCCATCATTTAGAAAAACGATTTGGAGAACTAGAGGTTTTAAAAAACATAGAGTTTCATGTGGATAAAGGAGAAGTTATTACGATTATTGGATCAAGTGGAAGTGGGAAATCAACTCTACTTCGATGCCTTAATTTATTAGAAATTCCAGATAGTGGTGAAATCTTATATCGAGGCCAGGATATTTTAAAGGGAGAACTTAATGTTAATCAATACCGAACTAAAGTCGGGATGGTGTTTCAAAGTTTTAATTTGTTTCAAAATAAAACAGTTCTTGATAATTGTGTCATTGGACAAACAAAAGTATTGAAACGAAGAAAAGAAGAGGCGATCGAAAAAGCGATGTTTTATTTAGAGAAGGTCGGAATGAAATCATTTGCTCATGCAAGTAGTTCACAATTATCAGGGGGGCAAAAACAACGTGTAGCCATTGCGCGTGCTTTATGTATGGAACCAGAAGTATTGTTATTTGATGAACCGACAAGTGCCCTTGATCCCGAAATGGTGGGTGACGTTTTAAAAGTCATGAAACAATTAGCGGAGGATGGATTAACGATGATTGTGGTGACACATGAAATGGGATTTGCTAAAGAGGTGAGTCATCGAGTTGTTTTTATGGATCGAGGGGTGATTGCTGAGGAAGGAACACCAGATGAAATCTTTGTAAATCCTAAACAGGCACGAACGAAAGAATTTTTACGCCGATATTTAAATTAGTTAAAGGATCATGTTGGCGCTCCATTTACTGTTTAAAATAAAGGGATTGTTAGAAAGTTATGGGGATAGGTGTCTAAAAATGTGAAATAATATTTGGGTGA
>NZ_CALIOS010000095.1:0-26754 GCF_938044715.1 uncultured Turicibacter sp. | reverse complement strand
TTATCCGCAAAAGCTTGGGGTTTACTTTGGATATAATGCGGCACTTGCTAATTTAGTTTATGGAGCAAGTGATATGTTCTTAATGCCTTCTTTATATGAGCCATGTGGATTATCACAACTTATTTCACTTCGATACGGAACAGTTCCAATTGTTCGTGAAACAGGTGGATTGAATGATACGGTACACGCCTTTAATGAATTCACGAAAGAAGGAAATGGATTTAGTTTCACGAATTATAATGCGCACGATATGATGTATACCATCCGCCGAGCTTTAAGTTTTTATTATCAGGATAAAGAGACTTGGCAATTATTAATGAAACGTGGGATGACAGGGGATTATTCATGGGAACAATCCGCGCAGCGATACGTGGAATTATATCAGTCGATGTTTTAATAATAGGCATAGAAATGACTAGTTTTGAATTAGTGATTTCTATGCTTTTTTTATGTTTTGAGATTGATAAGGACTTCTAAAAAAGTAAAAACTAAAAAGTAAGAGAAAAAGATAAGATTATGGTAAAATATTATATATGGAAAAATGTCGAAATCTAATAAAAAGGTGATAAGCAATGTCAGTTGATAAAAATAAAATTGAAGAAGCAGTTAAGATGATTTTAGAGGCCATTGGGGAAAATCCAAGTCGTGAAGGGTTAATTGATACACCAGCACGTGTGGCTAGAATGTATGAAGAGGTTTTTTCAGGTTTACATGATGATCCCAAAAAACATTTACAAGTTTATTTCAGTGAAGAATATGATCAATATGTATTAGTCCAAGATATTGTGTTCCATTCGATGTGTGAGCATCATTTATTACCGTTTTTCGGGCGTGTGCATGTCGCGTATTATCCAGAAAATGATGCGGTTGTTGGATTAAGTAAAATTCCACGTGTCGTGGATATTGTGTCTAAACGCCCCCAATTACAGGAGCGTATGGGAAAACAAATTGGCGATGCTATTGTTGAAACCCTTCAATCTAAAGGGGTTATGGTTGTTATCGAAGCGGAACATATGTGTATGGTGATGAGAGGAATTAAAAAGCCAGGAGCTATTACAAAGACCATTTATAGTACAGGTGTGTTTAAAGAAGAGATCGCACTTCGTCAAGAAGTCTTAAATTTAATTAAAGGTTAAGAGGTGAGGTAGATGCGATATTTTACAAGTGGTGAATCACATGGTCCCCAATTAACGGCTATTATCGAAGGAATTCCAGCTGGACTTGAGTTAACAGCCGAGATGATTAATGAAGAGTTGAAAATTCGTCAAGGTGGATACGGACGTGGAGATCGAATGAAGATTGAAACAGATCGTGTTGAAATTGTCAGCGGAGTTAGACATGGTAGGACGCTTGGATCCCCCATTACGTTAATCATAAAAAATAAAGATAATAAAAATTGGGGCCAAACGATGTCAGTTGCTCCAATTGATGAACAGGATTATGAAATAAAAAAAGTGCCACGCCCTGGCCATGCCGATTTGGTGGGTGCGATTAAATATGGACATCGTGATTTACGTAATGTCCTTGAACGTTCATCAGCTCGTGAAACAGCAATTCGAGTTGCAGTTGGAGCGGTAGCTAAACAAGTTTTAAAAGCTCTTGAGATTGAAGTGGGGGCTCATGTTTTACAAATTGGGAACGTATCGGCAAATATAGAAGAGGTAACCGTTGAAAAGATTAAATTACAGGCAGTAAAGTCTTTAGTGCGCTGTCTTGATGTAGAAGCCTCACAGGCGATGTGTCAAGAAATTGATATAGCGAAATCAAAGGGAGATTCACTTGGAGGAGTGGTTCAGGTTCTCGTTGAAAATGTTCCAGCTGGAATTGGAAGTTATGTTCAATTTGATCGTAAATTAGATGCAAAGATAGCAGCAGCGGTGATGAGTGTTCAGTCGGTTAAAGGCGTTTACTTTGGAGATGCGATGATGGCTTCAAGTCACTTTGGAAGTCAGGTTCATGACCAAATTACTTACGATAACGGATATACCAGACAAACAAATCATTATGGTGGATTTGAAGGAGGTATGACCAATGGAATGCCACTTGTTATTCAGGCGATGATTAAACCAATTCCAACACTGTATCAACCCCTTCAATCCATTCATATTGAAACGAAAGCAGTTGAAGAAAGTATGATTGAACGCTCCGATACCTGTGTGGTTCCGGCGGCAGGTGTTGTTTTAGAAGCGGTGGTGGCTATTGAAGTTGCAACTGCTATAATAGACGAGTTTCAATCAAATCAAATGAGCCAACTAATCGATTCGATGAATGCTTATCGTGAATATGTGAGGTTATACTAATGCAAAAATTAATGATTCAAACGAAGCATTCCACGTATCCCATTTATGTCGGAGATTGTTTAGCCTCCTTAAATCCATTTATTCAAAAGGCGAGTCAAGTTGTGGTGATAACCGATCAAACGGTTTATGATCTTCACTACGCGCAACTGAAAGAGTATTTACCTTCTGAGTCCCCTGTTTTCGTGATAAAACCAGGCGAGTCTTCTAAATCTATATCAAATTATTATGAAATTCAGACGTTTTTAATTGAACATCAGGTCGATCGTCGTGGTTTAGTGTTAGCTTTTGGAGGGGGCGTTGTCGGAGATTTAGCTGGATTCGTCAGTGCGACTTACATGAGAGGGATTGATTTTATTCAAATCCCAACAACGCTATTGGCACACGATAGTGCGATTGGTGGAAAGGTTGCCATTAATCATGAGCTTGGTAAAAATTTAATTGGTGCATTTTATCCTCCTCTTGCCGTTATTTATCATCTTGATTTTTTAAAGACGTTAAGTGATAAAGAGTGGCGTAGTGGATTTGCTGAAATGCTGAAACATGGTTTTATTGCAAATGATGATTTACTAACAAAACTGATGAGTTATCCATCTCTTGAACCGTTAAAGCACCCTTCTTTTTCACCGATTTTAATTGACAGCCTAAAGGTGAAGCAAGTGATTGTAGAGGCTGATGAATTTGAAAAAGGACAACGTGCTTTTTTAAACTTTGGGCACACGTTTGGCCATGCTGTTGAACTGGTGTATCCATCCCTTTCTCATGGAGAAGCTGTCGCAATTGGGATGGCTTTTGCTCTTTTTGTAAGTCAGGAAAAACTATTCCTTCAAGTTGATTTGATGAAGTATTTAAACACATTAGTTAAATTAAATTATCCGATTTTATTAGAAGAAGAGAAGATTGAAACGTATTTAAACTATATGGATCATGATAAGAAAAATGATCGACAATTGATTCGATTTGTATTATTAGATGATAAACAGTCTCCATGCCTTGTTAGTTTGACGCGTGAAGAGACGAAACGATATGTTAAGCAGTTTTTAAAATGGATGAACGATAGGAGGTTATAAAGATGCGTTTAAGTGGAGAGTTACAAGTCGCAGGAGATAAATCGATTACGCATCGTGCTATTATTCTAAGTAGTTTAGCAACTGGACAAACTGTCATTCATAACCCGCTACTAGGGGCTGATTGTTTAAGCACGCTTGAAATTTTTAAACAGTTTGGGGTGACGTATCAATTAACGGCTAATCAATTAATCATCGATAGCCCAGGTGTAGATGGATTTACCTATTCAAATTCCATTCTTGATGCCGGAAATTCAGGAACGACTGCACGTTTATTGATGGGGGTGTTAAGCGCTCTTCCAACAACGCTAACGTTAGTTGGTGATGCTTCATTGTCAAAGCGCCCAATGAAACGTGTGACAAGTCCATTAAAACAAATGGGAGCTTGCATTGAATTAACACATGATCAGACGTTGCCAGCTACGATTAAAGGACAAAGTCTTAATGGAATTGAGTATGAATTACCAGTAGCAAGTGCTCAGGTGAAGTCAGCTATTATGTTAGCGGCTATGTTTGCAAGTGGAGAAACGAAAATCCATGAACCGGTTCCGACGCGTGATCATACGGAAAAAATGTTTGAAGATTTCCAAATTGTCTATAATAAGGAGAACCGTGTGATTACCTTAAGTGGGCCTCAGATGCCAAAAACGCCAGGCCAAGTCTTTGTTCCAGCTGATATTTCATCGGCGGCTTTCTTTATGGTAGCAGCCTTAATGGTTGAAGGCAGTGACCTTATCCTTAAAAATGTGGGTCTAAATGAAACTCGCTGTGGCATTGTGGATGTCCTCTTGCAAATGGGAGGACGTCTGACTATCCAAAATGAGCGTTATTTTGGTGGTGAGCGAGTGGCGGATATTCGAGTTCAGTATACGAAAGATTTAAAGGGGATTATCATTGAAGGTGAGATGATTCCTCGTTTAATTGATGAAATTCCGATCATCGCCTTACTGGCAACGAAAGCGATGGGACAAACCATCATTAAAGATGCAGAAGAATTAAAAGTAAAAGAGACGAATCGAATTGATGTGACGGTTGGAGAGTTAAAAGCCATTGGTGCCAACCTTTTCTCAACCGAAGATGGTATGGTTATTAACGGCGATATTAATCTGAGCTATCACCCTGCTTTAGTCTCAAGCCATGGTGATCACCGCATTGCAATGATGTTATATGTGGCATCATTATTGATGAAAAATGAGCTTGAAATAGAAGAGATGCAAGCGATGAATATTTCATATCCTGACTTTTTAGTGCATATGCAAAAAGTTTTAAAATAAGTGAGAATGATGTTGAAGATAGAAAAATAGAGGTGTTTTATATGACAATTGAAACGTTTATTGAATTATATGAAAAAGGACAAATAACAGAAGAAGTCGTTGAACAAATGCAACATTTTGCTTTTCATGCTAACGATGATGAAATTTTCTTAGTAGCACAAATTTTTGCGGCACTGGGACGTGTTTCAGCTGCGATTGAATTAGTAGAGCCATTAATTTCAAAATATCCGCATGAAACGAATTTAAGAACATTCCTAGCTGATTTATATTTAGATTTAGCGGAAGATGAAAAAGCATTAGATTTATTATCAGGAAGTGATGATGAGTCAGATGTGAGTGTTTTATTACTAGAGGCTGATATGTATATTGCTCAGGGGTTATTCGAAGTAGCCGAAGATAAATTAAAAAAAGCAATGACCTTAGAACCTAAAAATGATTTGATTAAATTAGCTTATGCAGAGTTTTATCATCATATCGGAGAATTCGAGCAGGCTTTAAATTTATATTTAGATTTAATTGAATGTGGCTTATCAGCTGAAATTAACGTGTATGATCGTTTAGCTACCTGCTATTCTCATATTGGTGAGTTTGAAAAAGCTTTAGAACAATTTGAGTTATCAGAAAAATATTTTGGAAAATTAAATACCGATCAACTATTTAATAAAGGGTTTTTAGCTTATCAATTAAATGATGAGGTTGAGGCAAAGAAAGTATTCCAAGAATTAAAAGAATTAGATCCTTCTTACGATACGATTTATCCGATTTTAGCTAAAATCTACTTAAAAGAAGAAGATTATGAAAAAGCATTAGAAATGGTTGCAGAAGGAATGACACATAATGAGTATAATGCGGAGCTATATTCGATTAAAGGAACAGCATTAGAAAAGTTAAAAGATTTTGAAGCCGCTCGTGATGCGTACTATGAGGCTTTAAATTTAGACCCTGAAGATTTAGAGTCAGCTCTAAGAAGCAACCGTATTTGTTTAATGTTAGAAGATTATGAGGAAGTGGTTCATAATATTAAACATTATGAAGAAAATGGATTATATGATGATCATTTTACTTGGGACTTAGCGATTGCTTATCTAGAGTTAGAAGAATATGATGAGGCAAAAGCGTGCTTTGAACAAGGAGCCGCATTATTTGCAGATAACGTTGAATTTTTATTTGATTATGCTCAGTTCTTAATTGAAGAAGGATTATCTAACGAAGCGATTAAGCTATTAGAACGTATTTTACAGTTAGACCCATCTGCAACACCAGCTCGCGAACTTCTAGAGAATTTGATGTAATAATTGTAAAAGAATTTACATAATCAAGACAGTTTGTCTTAAAAGAGGTATAATACATTCTAAATAAGATATTGATTGAGGTGATCAGTAATGTTTTTATATTATAGTCCGTATGGATATGGTGGGGGAATGTATATGGATTCTTCATACATCATTTATCTATTAATTGCGTTAATTGTCCCAATGCTCGCACAGGCTAAGTTAACGTCAACGTTTAATCACTACATTCGTGTCCGTAATTCATCTGGAATGACGGGAGCAGAAGTAGCGCGACGTATTTTAGATATGAATGGATTACAACATGTTCATTTAACAGAAGTGGGTGGTCGTTTGAGTGATCACTATGATCCAACTCGTAAAACGGTTCGTTTATCAAGTGATATTTATCGTGGAAACTCGATTGCTTCGGTTGCCGTAGCGGCACATGAGTGTGGACACGCCATTCAACATGCGAATGCCTATGCCCCGCTACAATTCCGTTCGGCAATGTTCCCACTGGTTAATTTCGCGAATAAATTTGGTTATATTGCCATCTTACTTGGATTTGTTTTAGGAAGAGGAAACTTCTTATTACTTGGAATTATCATGGTCGGAATCACTGTATTATTCCAACTCGTGACATTACCAGTTGAATTTAATGCCTCAGCTCGTGCTCTAACACAGTTAGGTGAATTAAATATTTTATATGGTAATGAAGAGAAAGCTGGGGCACGTAAAGTCTTAACGGCAGCAGCTTTAACGTATGTAGCGGGAGCTGTAGTTGCGATTGCCGAGTTATTACGTTTGATTATGATTTTTAATCAACGAAATAATGACTAATAAAAAAATCCTATCTTGATAGATAGGATTTTTTTTAGATATTAATCAAAGTATGGGATGCCATTTGAATCAAATGTGAAACCTTCTCCTAATGTTTCATAAACATGACTTACAGTTACGAAAGCTTGAGGATCAATTTTATAAATAAGTTCTTTTAAAGAAGATAACTCGCGTTTATTGATAATGGTCATGACAATGACTTTATCATTTTTATTATAAGTTCCCATCCCATGAATAAAGGTTGCCCCTCGGTTCATTTTAGTGTGAATGGCAGCTGCAATTTGTTCATAATTATTTGAAATAATGAGAACCTTGTGTCCAGCCTGGAAACCTTCTTGGAATTTTCCAATGATAATGGCAGCAATATAAAGCCCAATAATGGTATAAATGGCATTTGTAAATGATAAGAAAATAATAAGTGAAATCGTGATGACAATAGCATCAAAAGTGAACATTGTACGTGACATTGGAATGTCGAGTTTATCTTTTATAATTTTAGCAATAATGTCAACACCACCTGTTGTTCCACCCGCATTAAAGATAATCCCAAGTCCAGAACCCACAAAGACTCCCATTCCGATAGCAGCTAAAATCATATCATTTGGAAGTGGGGGGATAATATGTCCAATCATCTCAAAGATTCTTAGGAAAACAGACAGCATAACCGTTCCGAAAATCGTGAGCCAAAATCCTTTTTTACTGAACTGTTTGTATCCGATAATTAACATAGGTATATTCAAGAGTAGGTTTGAAACAGCCGTACTAATTCCAAAGACATGAAATAAAATAATTGTAATTCCTGTAAATCCACCTTCAGCCATGTGATTAGTGATGGCAAAATTTATAATTCCAAAAGCCATCAATGCGGTTCCTAAAGAAATCAATAGTAGTTGTTTTAATAATTTTTGTGACACGTTAGAACCTCCTAGAATATTTTACTATTAGTTATTATTATATCATGAATGGATGAATAAACTATAACGAATAGACAAATTTTGAGGTGAGATGATGAAAAAGATAGTAGTGGGTGGCTTAAATGGGAAAATGGGAAGCTTTCTTGTCGAAGCATTGAAGAATGAGGAAGATTTAAAGTTAGTAGCTGGTGTGAGTGAAGTAGAAGATTTAACGGGTGACATCCCCGTATATTCAGACCCTCAAAAAGTAATTAATGAAATTGAGTTTGATGTGTATGTTGATTTTACTGTCTATGAATTTGCAAAAATAGCGTCGGAACTCATGTTAAAATCAGGAAAATCGATTGTGATTGGAACGACTGGATTTAATAAAGCTGACGTCGATTATTTAAAAGATGTGGCCAGACAATATGGAGGGCGCGGAGTCATTGCCCCAAACTTTTCAATTGGTGCCATTTTAATTAATAAGTTTACGGAAATGTGTTCTCATTATTTTGATAATTTTGAAATTGTAGAATATCATCATATCAATAAAAAAGATAAACCATCAGGAACGGCAGTTTATTTAGCTAATACACTAGACTGTTCTTTGAAACGAAAGTTAGCCTCAACTCATGTGCATAGTATTCGAATGCCAGGGATTTTAGCGAAACATCAGGTGTTAATTAGTGATGATTATCAAACACTTGAGCTCATCCATCAATCCAATAGCCGCCATTCATTTGAAAAAGGAATTATTTTAGCCATTCGAAAAGTTGAAAACTTAAATGAACTGGTGTATGGATTACAACATTTAATTGATTAAGAAGATAAAAACCTCCTTAAAATAATAAAGGAGGTTTTTTATTGATTATCTTGTTTAATGTTAAGTATAATAAAAGGAGTATAATTAAATTGGAGTGTTAAAAATGAGTTTAATCCGTGTTGGAAAGGTTGTTTTGAACCGTTTGATAGAAAATGGATATGAAGCTTATTTTGTAGGTGGAATGGTTCGCGATCGATTGCTAGGTCGAGACATTTATGATATTGATATTACAACGTCCGCTAAACCTGATGTCGTCATTGGGTTATTTGAAAAGACGATTCAGACTGGAATTAAACATGGAACGGTGACCGTCATGATAGAAGGAATACCGGTTGAAGTCACAACTTTTCGTGTTGAAGAAGCATACGAAGACTTTAGAAGACCGAGTGAGGTTAGGTTTACGTCATCTCTAATAGAAGATTTAAAGCGTCGAGACTTTACGATGAATGCGATAGCAGAGTCAATTGATGGAACGCTTGAGGATCCCTTTCATGGACTTAAGGATTTAAGTAATCGTCAAATTAAGGCCGTAGGAGAGGCGAAGGAGCGCTTTATTGAAGATCCGTTACGAATGTTGCGCGGACTTCGTTTTATGTCAAAACTCGGCTTTGAGTTAGAGGATGAAACGTCTAAAGCAATAGGTGAAGTGGGCGCTTTAATTGAACACATCTCAAAAGAACGAATCAAAAAAGAAATTGAAGGGATGGTAAGTGGTGAGTTTTCATTAAAGGCATTTAATCTGCTAATCCATACCCCACTTTGTGACTCCATCACTTATTTTAAAGAACTGAAGCGATATTCAAGTTCTAACTTAGCAAGGCTAGAAGAGGGCGTTGAGTTATTTGCCTTAATTGGTTTGACAGTTGAGGAAATGGAAGACTATTTAAAAGCTTGGCCTTTTTCTAACGTTGAAAAACGTATGATTAAAGCGATTAGGGAGTGTTATAACAAACAGTTGCCCCCTCAGTATATTCAGTATAAATACAAAGAAGATTTAGCTCTCCATTATCATCGAATTCAGAATGTATTAAAACAATCAGTTGAAAAATTTGAGTTAAGAGAGCTACCGATTACTGATCGAAAAGAATTGGCGATTGAGGTAGCGGATATTATACAGTGGATTAATCACCCTAAAGGTCCATGGCTTAGTCAGCTACTTGAGGCGTTAGAGTTTGAAGTTGTAATGGGAACACTTGAAAATGAGGTCGTGAGTTTGCGAAACTATATTCAACAGTTAGGAGAAGGTTATGAAATCAAAAAATAGGTGGTTAAAACGATTTGTTTTATTAATAATTGTCCTAATTATTTCGGGATTTTTATTACTATTTTCTTATGTAATGGGACATGAAAAAAGTTTGATGAATTATCAGTCATCGCTTTCTAAGTTACCGGAGGTTGAGCAAGTGCTTGAAATTTCTGAGTATCAAGGGATTGATGCCTATTACGTGGCTAAAGTATTGCTAACGAATGAGACAGAGCAGTATTATTTTATTAAAGATAATGTCGTGGTTTATCAAGTCGAAATAAACAAGATTTTATCAACTGATGCCATTGTAAATAAAGCTTTATCGCTAACAGGTAGTGGGAAAGTGAAGCATTATTATTTAGGTTTTTTGGATGAAAATCCAATTTATGAAGTGTTAGTGACAACGTCTGAAGGTGAGGAATATGTGATTTTAAATGCTTTAGACGGAGAATTGATTTCGCATTTTATTATTGATTAGGAGTAGAAACATGATGTATGACTTATGGGAAAAAAAGCTGCTAGATTTTAATACATTATTGTTAACAATCTATAAAGAGCTTGAGTTAAATGAACAAGAATTTGTTTTTATTTGTTTGCTAGCTAATTTAATTCAAACGAATCCAGGTGGGTGGACCTTTGCCGACATTTCAAAACAGATGACGCTTGATGATGGCAGTTGTTCGCTATTATTTATCGGTCTTGTTGAACGTAAGTATATCTTGGTGAGTAGTAAAACAGATGAATTTGGAAAACGATTTGAAGAATATTCATTATCTCCTTTATTTACGCGTATTGAGAAGCATTTAAAACAGAAGAAAAATCAATCGAAGTCCACGCAACGAGAAGAGATTTTTACGTTGCTTGAGCAAGAGTTTGGAATTTTAAGCCCGCTTGATATAGAAACGATTCACATGTGGATGACAGAAGATAATTTTGATCCAGAACTGATTAAGTTAGCCATTTATGAGGTGAATGCGAATCAAATTAAATCAATTCGCTATATTGATAAAATTTTAATCGAGTGGAAAAAGAAAAATATTACAACCGTTGAGGAAGCTAAACGTCAGTTGATTCAGTTCAGACAACGTAAACAAAGTCCTATGGCAACGAATAATGAAGCTCCAGTAGTCGATCCTAATTTTTATTATGACTGGATGAATGAATAAAGAGGAAGTGAGCAAATGGTATCGAAGAAAAAAGCACTTGAAATCATTGATGTGATGGAAACATTATTTCCAGATGCGCACTGTGAATTAAATTTTAAAAATGAGTTTGAACTGGTATTAGCTGTTTTATTATCTGCCCAAACAACCGATAAAAGTGTTAATAAGCTAACTCAAACGTTATTTGAGAAATATAAATGTCCAGAAGATTATATCAAGGTTCCGTTAAGTGAGCTTGAGCAAGATGTTAAAACGATTGGATTATATCGAAATAAGGCGAAAAATATTCAAGCTTTGTCTCAAATCTTATTAGATAAATATGATGGAGTCGTTCCTTCGACATTTGAGGAACTCGTGAAACTACCAGGTGTTGGTCGAAAAACAGCCAATGTTGTTTTATCTGTTGGATTTGGAGTGCCACGTATAGCAGTAGATACACATGTTGAGCGTATCTCAAAGCGATTAGACTTTGCTAAAAAAGATGATACGGTCCTTGAAGTAGAAAATAGATTAATGAAGTTGATTCCAGAAAATAGATGGTCAAAAGCACACCATCTAATGATTTTCTTTGGTCGCTATCACTGCACGGCTAAGAATCCAAAATGTGAAACCTGTCCTTTGTTTGATGCATGTAAAGAAGGAAAAAAATTAATTAAAAAATAAAAAAGAGAAACGATTTAATCGTTTCTCTTTTTTTATTTAGTTAAAGAAGTTAAACAATGTTCTGATGAAACTAATCGTTTGGGCTCCTACTGGAGTTGCTCGCTCATCATCATCACCATCTCCATTTACGCCTGAATCTGGATTAATTGGATCCGGAATGACAGGCGTTTCTGGTGTTTCTGGTGTGGTACTAGCAGGTCCTTTTGAAACCGTGATGGTTAACGTTGAACCTGGTGTAATAGCAGATCCAATACCCGGATTTGAACCGATGAATCCACCACTTGCAATTGTTTCATGATTTTCTTGGTTGACTTTAATTGAAATCGAATTCAGAGTTCCCCAAGCTTGATATTTATTAATGAAGTCTGAATCTGACTGATAGTTTGGAACGACTAACTGGCTAGTAGCTACTTTGACATAAACGGTTGAACCAGGAGTTAATGTTCCACTGTTTGGAGAATTTGAAATGATAATTCCTTCAGCTACTGTTGTGCTTGGTTCGTCACTGAATGAAATATTAATTCCATTAGAACTTCCCCAAGATTCAGCTTGTGCTTTTGTCCAACCAGCCATATCTGGAATACTAACTGGTTTAAAGCAATTCTCACAGTCTACTGTGATACTGTTTGAATTATTACTTGCTAGAGCCCCGTAATTTTCATAACGTGCACGAATATAGAAATCTGTATAGTAAGACATTTCACCGTATCCAAGATCTTTTGTGAATGAATTATCACTTGTTGTTCCTAAGTGAACCTCATTGCCATCCATGTCTTTGGCATACACATCATAGATAGTTCCACCAATTGTATCTAATTGGAATTTCATCATGTAAAGTTGATCTTCTGGAACTTCAAGTTCTCTACAGCTACTTAACTTTGTACAGTTAGGTGTAATTGATTTATATTGACTGATTAAGCTATTGATATAGTTATAATCTAGCGTATAAGTTTTAATGTGTTCCCAAGATAATTGAAGTTGGCTTCCATTATAAGATCCTGTTAAGTTTTGTGGTGTAGCTAATTGTTCAAAACGCGTTGAATAAACAGATGGTTGACTACCTTTAGGGAATAATTCAGACGCTTTATAGGCATCCGGTGTTAAAGAAGAAGCTAATTGTACTTGTCCATCTTCTGCACCACTTTCCTTTTCAATTGTGACACTGACTACTGAATCAGGTCGAGTTGGTTCCACATATCCTGCTGGATTTAAATAAGACATCAGGTTTTTAAAGACATACCAAGGAGCTGATTGTTCGCTGTTTGAAATATAGTGTCCTTGGCTCGTATCGGTATAACCGGTCCAAATGGCTGCTGTGTATTCGCTTGAATATCCAACAAACCATGAGTCACGAATTGCATTGTCTGGCATTCCATATTTTTCACGAATTTCTTGTGGGAAGTTTGTTGTTCCTGTTTTACCTGATAAATACATACTTGTAACATTTGCCGTTTTCCCGGTTCCATCTGTCATAACCGTGTGTAACATATCCGTTATAATATAGGCTGTTTCAGGACTCATTGCTGTCTCAGATTTTTGATCGGCATAGATGGTTGTTCCGTCTGATAAGACGATTTTTTCAATGGTGATAGGTTCATTATATGTTCCACCATTACCAAACGCTGCGTAAGCACCTGCCATATCAAGAGGAGAGAATCCTGTTTCAACTCCACCAATCGCTGTTGATTCATTTAATGTATCTTCAACTGGCATTCCAAGTCCTTGCGCAAATTCGGCTACTTTTTTATCCCCAACTGCATTAAATGCTTTAACAGCTGGGACATTTAATGATTTATTTAAAGCATTACGAATTGTCATACGTCCTTGATACATGTGGTTGTAGTTATGAACCATGACATCACTACCATTTTGGTAGGCATAATGATCATCGTTAATGGTTGTTCCTGAACCCCATCCAAGATATTCAATGGCAGGACCATAAGCGAAAATTGGTTTTGCTGTTGAACCAGGTTGGCGCTGGATTTGTGTTGCTAAGTTAAACGTACGCTCACCCTCAGCACTTCCTCCCCCAATCGCTCTGATTTCTCCTGTTTTCGTATCCATGAATATAATTCCTGATTGTAAATCTTGTGGCCAAGTATAATATTGATTTGTATTTTGTAAATCATAAACAAATGCTTGGGCGTATGGGTCCATTGTTGTATAAATTTGAAGTCCTGAATAAGGATCTAAACCGTATTTTTCTTGAACTTCATTGATAACAACGTCAATAAATGACTGGTATTTTGTTTTATCATCGACACCGCTTGTTTGATAAGCCAACATATCAGTAATTGGTTTGGCAGCAGCTAGGGTTGCCATATCTTCAGTGATATATCCGTGTTTAACCATTAGTTTTAAAACGGTATTACGTCGAGTTTCACTTGCATCAGGATTGGTATCTGGTCGATAAACGTTTGGTAATTGGACAATACCTGCAAGCGTTGCAGCTTCTGATAATGTTAAATCACTTGCATCCTTACCAAAGTAGTATTCAGACGCTTTTTGAATTCCGTTTACACTTCCTCCAAAGGGCGAGAAGTTTAAGTAAGCTTCAATAATTTGCTCTTTTGTTAGTACTTTTTCAATTTGAATTGATAAGTAAATCTCTTTGATTTTACGATCAATACTTTTTTCACTAGTTAAGTGAGATTGTTTAATTAACTGTTGAGTTAAGGTACTAGCCCCTTGGTCAAAATCACCTGATTTTAAGTTTGTTATTAAAGCAACTAAAAAACGTTGCCAGTCTACACCGTGATGTTCAAAGAATTTTGAATCTTCTACAGAGACAATGGCATCAATTAAAACAGGAGAGATTTGGTCATAGGTTACCCACTCACGTTTTTGAACACCAAGTTCATCAATAACATTTCCATCTTTATCATAAATATAACTTGATTCTGTCGCATAGATTTTTGAAATATCTAATTCTGGAGCAGTTTCAATCGTTTTGAAAATGATGAAACCACCAATCATCATTGCTGCGATTCCCCCCAATAAGACAACCAATAGGAATCCTTTTAAAATCGTTCCAACCGATTGAAATAGGGTGAGAGAAAATTTTTGTGCACCTTTATTTTTGTTCATCAACGTCACCGCCTTTTATTTTTTATAAGAATAATTCTTCTACCACTTTTAAATAATCAATTCTTGGATACGCTCCTTCATTGATTAAGGTTGCATGCTCCAAAAACTCCTCACGTTTTATCGAACGTCTACTACCTAGTTTATATTGTTGCCAAAACTCGATGAGCTTTTCACCAGGAAGTAAATAAATTTCATTAAATTTAGAAAATTTGACAAGTAAAAAGACAATTCCCCCATGTTTTAAAACTTGAGCCATATGTTCTACCTGATGTGCGTGGAGATTTTGAAGAGGGAAAATAGTTATATTAGATGTTTCTTTTGCTTCAAAATCGATATAGTGTCCTTTGAAAATGCCGTTAAAATCTGTTGTTGACGGCGTTCTAAAATAGGCTTCTGTTATAACAGCAGCCGCACGTTTTGGATAGTTTACTTTAACAATTTGCACAGGTGTTGGTTTTTTATGAATGACCGCTTTATTTGTGGATAAATAATATTCATTTGAACGATTTAAATCATCTTCAAAAGACATTCCACGTTTTCCAAAAGTAATCGTTTTTTCACTTGAAGATTTAGAGATAACAGTTGATTTTTTTTTGTGGGGATAATTCACTGGGCTATACACCTCCTAATTGTATATCTTATCAAAAAAAAGGAAAAAAAGCTAATCTTACATAAGATTTCATATTAATATTGAAAGGAGTTTGGTAGATAAAATAAAAAAATAGAATTTATTTACAATTGACTTTTATTTTGAAATTTGCCATAATATAAAATGTAACATTCGGGTAATTGCAGTGTCTTATGACATTGAGGAAAGTCCATGCTCGCACAACCTGCGATGGTTGTAGTGATCGTGCCTAACCAAACAATAAGTTAGGGCAGTCAAATATGTGACTGACGGCTGGGAAAGCACCTAAGTCTTTGGATATGGTGTGATTACCTTTAAAAGTGCCACAGTGACGATAACTGTCGGAAACGGCAGAGTGGAACGGGTAAACCCCACGAGCGAGAAACCCAAATTTGGTAGGGGCACTTCTAAAGCGGAACTGAACGCGTATGGAAGGTAGAGAGTTATTCTCTACAGACAGATAATTACCACCTGAGTACGAGGAGGCATCCGTATGTAGTACAACGGTACAGAACATGGCTTACAGAATGTTATCTATGCATTTAATAAAACACAGCACACAACAAGATTTGTTGTGTTTTTTTGTTTATAACAAAATATAAAATGTATGAATTATTTAAATTAACTAAACATATGAAAGATAAAGACAATCAATATAACTGGAAAAAACAAGATAAATTTGATAGTTTCGGTATAAAAATACTTATATTCACTTTTTAAATAAATATAGGTATGCTATTATTAATTTAGTTTGTTTTTATGGATGTTACGGGAGGTGTTGGAAATGGATTTTTCAAATAAAGAAAGTAATCAAAAATTAGCTGATTATTTGCGTGAACAACGTTTGAATCGAAGTTTAAATTTAGACGATGTCTCTGACAAAATAGGGGTTCCGATTCAACATTTAAAGAATATTGAAAGTGGCGATTTTTCAAGATTTGATGAGTTTTATTTAAAAATGTATATTAAAAAATATGCTAGTTTTTTATCTTTAAATGTAGATGAAATTTATCAATCTTTCTATGGTGAACAGATAAAACGAGAAGTTGAAGTTAAAATTAAAAAACAGAAGACAGAGAAGCGAACACGTAATTTTGGTCGCCTTGGTGGAATTGTTGCTACCATATTAGTGATTGGTTTAGGTGGGTATTTTGTGATCGACATGATTAAAGCGGCTTCAGAAAAACCAACCGAAGAAGTTGTGATTAAAAATCCAAACTCATCTGAATTGATTAATGAACCAACAAAAAATACAGAAAATGAAGAAAAAAAAGATGCAGAAATGGTAGAACCGGAAATTTCGTTACCAAAAACAACCATATCGAAAGTATCACAAAACAATCAATCAACGATTTATGATGTGATGTCTGAGGGTGAGCAATTAGATTTAAAAATGGTATTTAACAATGATTGTTGGTTAAATGCAACGATGAATAATCAAAGTATTATTCCTGGGGAAACTTATCGAACTAATGATGTCTTTGAGTATACGTTTACTAAAGATATGCTAACCAATAATGAGGGAGTTTTAGAATTTAATATCGGTAATGTAACCGGATTAGAGATGATGATTAATGGAGAGCTAGTTAGCATTGACGAGACGGTTCCTCATCAATACATTACACTAAATATGAAAGTAAAATAGGTGAAAGTTATGAATTTAGCAAATAAGTTGACACTATTACGTGTGATTTTAATTCCATTTTTTATTGTTTGTTTTTATATCCCAAATTTAGTTTTTAATGTTGTAAATCTAAATGATTATCAAATTCCATTTGCAAATATTTTAGCGTTAATTATCTTTTTAGTTGCCGCAATTACGGATTTTATTGATGGATATATTGCGCGTAAATATAATATGATTACAGATTTTGGGAAGTTTATGGATCCATTGGCAGATAAGTTATTAGTAACAGCCGCTTTATTAATGTTACTTGAAAATACATTAATTTCTGGTTGGGTTGTGTTTGTTATTTTAGCACGTGAATTTATTGTAACAGGGTTCAGAACCATTGCAGCTTCAAAAGGTGTTGTGATTGCAGCAGGATGGTTAGGGAAAATCAAAACAGTTGTTCAATTTATTATGATTTCAACGTTATTATTATTAAATTATCCATTTGAGTTATTAAATTTACCAGTGGATCAAATCTTTGTAGCCTTAGCTGTTATTTTAACCTTAGCTTCAGGGGTTGAGTATATTTACAAAAATCTTCATATTTTTGATGGGGCAAAATAAATATTTTTTAAAAAAGCGAATTTTTGTTCGCTTTTTTGTTGCGCTAAAATAAAAAATAGTTTATTATTAAACTAAATTAAAGGAAATAGTCAACAAAATGGGTATGTTATAAGTAGATAAATAATGAAAGTGGAGGATTAAAATATATGAGTAATAATCGCGAAGCAGCTTTAATGCAGGCGCTTAAAAGTATTGAAAAGCAGTACGGAAAAGGATCTGTCATGAAGCTAGGTGAAAAAACAGATACAAGAATTGAAGTTGTTTCTTCAGGTTCATTAGCACTTGACTCTGCTTTAGGTGTTGGAGGTTATCCTCGAGGACGTGTTATTGAAATTTATGGACCAGAAAGTTCAGGGAAAACAACATTTGCGTTACATGCCATTGCAGAGGTACAAAAAAAAGGTGGAACAGCTGCGTTTATTGATGCAGAACATGCGTTGGATCCAGCTTATGCTGAAAAATTAGGAGTCGATACGGATGAATTATTAGTGTCGCAACCTGATACAGGTGAGCAGGCATTAGAAATTGCTGAAGCTTTAGTTCGAAGTGGAGCGATTGATATTTTAGTTATTGACTCAGTTGCCGCTTTAGTACCACGTGCTGAAATTGAAGGTGAGATGGGTGATTCACACGTCGGATTACAAGCACGATTAATGTCTCAGGCACTGCGTAAATTATCAGGTGCGATTAACACGACCAAAACCATCGCTATTTTCATTAATCAAATCCGTGAAAAAGTGGGGATTATGTTTGGTAACCCTGAAGTAACACCAGGGGGGCGTGCCTTAAAATTCTATTCAACGATTCGTCTTGAAGTACGTCGTGGAGAACAAATCAAGTTAGGAACAGATATTGTTGGAAACGTTGCGAAAATTAAAGTCGTGAAAAATAAAGTTGCTCCACCTTTTAAAACAGTTGAAGTAGATGTCATGTATGGTGAAGGGGTTTCTAAACAAGGAGAGATTCTTGATTTAGCTGTTGAATATAATATCATTGAGAAGAGTGGTTCTTGGTACTCATATAACGGTGAGAAATTAGGACAAGGACGTGAAAATGCTAAATTGTTCTTAAAAGAGAATCCATTTGTGATGGAAGAAGTAGCCGAATTAATTCGTGCTGAATTAAATATTGCAACAGATACGGTGCAAAATACTGGTTTAGATTTAAATTTTGATGAAGAATAAAAATAAAAAGAAGCGTTTATTATAAACGCTTCTTTTTTGTATAAAAAAGTAATAAATAGTAGAAAATAAGGAAGATTTGTAAAACAAATTCACCTTTTTAAGAAGATAAGAAAAATTAGGAAACAGTTTTTGTTTGTTTGTTGTGGAATTCTTGACATGTTATTACAATAATATTAAAATAAATAATGTAGTATTATATCGTAATACTAATTATCTTCAAACTATAGAACCGTTTAGTAGATCTATGGCGGATAATTTGATATTAATTAATTGGAGGTGCGCATATGCTAGAAATTATCATCTCCATTTTGCTAGTAGGGATAGGGTTAGTTATTGGGAATTTTAGAGGAAAGAAAGTCTATCAAGCTGAGATGGAACGAGCTGAACAATCGGCAGGACATATCATCTCAAAAGCAGAAAAAGAAGCTGAATCAAAAAAGAAAGAAGCGCTTTTAGAAACTAAGGAGGAAGTTCAAAAACTTAAAGTTGATGCAGAGCGCGACATTAAGGAAAAGAAAACGGAACTTGTTCGTTTAGAAGAACGTTTAGTACAACGAGAAGAAACAATAGATCGTCGAATTTTAAACTTAGAAAAACGTGAGATTGCTCTTGAAAAGAAAGATGAAGCTATAGCAGAAAAACAACTCGAACTAAAAGAACTAGAAAGCAAAGTGGAAGAAACTTTAGAAGAACAACGTCAAAAATTAGTTGAAATTTCGGGCTTAACAACAGATGGAGCACGAGAAATCATCTTTAGACGTGTAGAAGATGAAATGTCTCATGAAGTAGCGAAGTACATTAAAGAAGAAGAAGAAAAAGCTCGTTTAGAGGCTGATAAAAAAGCTAAAGAGTTAATTGTACTGGCTATTCAAAAATATGCATCAGAACAGACAAGTGACTATAGTGTCAATGTTGTTAACTTACCAAGTGATGAAATGAAAGGTCGAATCATTGGTCGTGAAGGTCGAAATATACGTACGATTGAATCATTAACGGGGGTAGATTTAATCATTGATGATACACCAGAAGCGGTCGTTTTATCATGTTTTGATCCAATTCGTCGTGAAGTGGCTCGTATTACATTAGAGACACTTGTTCAAGATGGAAGAATTCATCCTGCACGTATCGAAGAAATTGTTGAAAAAACACGTCGTGAAGTCGATTTACGCATCCGAGAATACGGTGAAAATGCTGTATTTGAAGTTGGAATCGGGAAAGTTCATCCTGATTTAATGAAAATTTTAGGACGTTTAAATTACCGTACAAGTTACGGACAAAATGTATTGAAACACTCTATGGAAGTTGCCTTCTTATCGGGTATTATTGCAGCTGAATTAGGTGAAGATGTAAAGCTTGCTAAACGTGCTGGTTTATTGCATGACATCGGAAAAGCAGTGGATCATGAGGTAGAAGGAAGCCACGTAGAGATTGGAATTGAATTAGCAACAAGATATCGTGAACACCCAGTTGTTATAGATGGAATTGCATCGCATCATGGTGATGTAGAACCGAAGAGTTTAATTGCAGTTATTGTTGCTGCAGCGGATACTTTATCTGCTGCTCGTCCAGGAGCACGTAGTGAATCCCTTGAAAATTATGTTAAACGTTTAGAACAACTTGAAAATATCGCTTGTCGATTTGAAGGGGTTGAAAAGGCGTTTGCCATTCAAGCAGGTCGTGAAGTACGTGTGGCTGTTATTCCTGAACAATTAGATGATGTTCAAGCTCATCAAGTTGCGCGCGAAATTCGTCAAACAATCGAAAATGAACTAGAATATCCAGGAAATATTAAAATTACGGTAATTCGAGAAACTCGAGCTGTTGAAACAGCTAGATAATTGTTCATATGATGGATTTAAAAGCTATTGATGCTGTCGTATCAATAGCTTTTTAATGTTAAAAAAATATTGCTACAAGATGCTACAAGAAAGGCTGATATCATGAAAATTTTATTTATCGGAGATATTTACGGAACACTTGGTCGTCAAATGATTCAAGAAAACTTACCAAAAATTAAAGAAATGTATAAGCCACACATTATTATTGCGAATGGAGAAAATATTTCTCACGGAAAAGGAATTAACGAGAAATACTATAAGTTTTTACTAGAACAAGGTGTCAATGCTGTGACGCTTGGTAATCATACGTGGGATAATCGTTCTATTTTTGATTTTATTGATGAAGCAGATAAATTAGTTCGTCCAGGGAACTTCCCAGCGTCTAATCCAGGTAAAGGATTAACATTTATTAAATTTAATTCATTAGAGGTTGCCGTTATTTCAGTTCAAGGAAGAACATTTATGCCAATGATTAATTGTCCATTTTTAGCCATTGATGAATTAATTAAAGAAGCGCAAAAGCGTACGAATATTATTTTTGTTGATTTTCATGCAGAAGCAACAAGTGAGAAAGTAGCACTAGGTTATTATGTAGATGGACGTGTTAGTGCTTGCGTGGGAACACATACACATGTTCCAACAGCAGATGAACGCATATTAACAAAAGGAACTGCATATATTACAGATGTTGGGATGACAGGACCGCTTGATGGGGTAATCGGAGTTGAGCGTGAGAATGTTATTAATAAGTTTATTGAAGGCTTACCAATCCGTTTTAATGCAGTTGAACAAGGTTCAGCGCAGTTAAATGCTGTTTTAATTGAAGTAAATGATAAAACGGGGAAAGCATCATCAATTAAACGTATTAATCTCAAGAAAGAATCAAGTCTTTAAAAAGTAGTCATGTATCGGGATGAGGGTGCATAAACTTACTGTGTAAAACAAAAAAGAGGGGGACTAGTATGGAAGTATTAAAAGTATCATCTAAATCTAATCCTAATTCAGTTGCGGGGGCTTTAGCTAATGCATTTCGTGAAAGAGGCTTAGTTGAGATTCAAGCAATTGGGGCAGGAGCATTAAATCAAGCAGTAAAAGCTATTGCTATTGCTAGAGGATATGTAGCACCAACAGGGAAAGATTTAATTTGTATTCCGGCGTTTACAGATATCTTAATTGATGGAGAAGAACGTACGGCAATTAAACTGATTGTTGAATCAAGACAATAAATTTTAAAAATAAAAAAACTAGTGAAATCATAATCACTAGTTTTTTTTATACCGCTCTCTTTTTAAAACAGAAAATGACATCAGTTGATTATTATGAAGCTAGATTGTATAATAGAGAAAGTAACTGATGACTTGTCACAAAAAGGACAAAATTTGATAGATAGAGCTTTATGATATAGGGTGATAAAAATGAACGAACAACAAAAAGAACTTTCAATGCAGACAAAGCAAGTAAAAGAAGAAAAAGATTATAGTCGATATTTCCAACGTCCAAGTATTACGGATGCTCGTAAACGTAGTCGTGAGCAGGCACATGTTCACCGTGATTTTGCGATTGAGAATTCAATTAAAAATATTGGACAAGGAAAAAAATATTTAATTCAAACTTATGGTTGTCAAATGAATGAGCACGACTCAGAAGCCATCATCGGAATTGCTGAAGAATTAGGGTATACCAAAGCAACAACACAAGAAGAAGCCGATTTAATTATCTTAAATACGTGTGCCATTCGTGAAAATGCAGAAAATCGTGTTTTTGGTGAATTAGGACGTTTAAAACGATTAAAACGTACAAATCCTGATTTGATTTTAGGGGTTTGTGGATGTATGTCACAGGAAGAAAAAGTTGTAAATCAGATTATGGAAAAATATCAATACGTTGATTTAGTCTTCGGGACACATAACATTTATCGTTTACCAGAATATATTCACAATGCATTAATGGGGAAAGAGCGTGTCATTGAAGTTTGGTCTCAAGAGGGAGAAATCGTTGAAAATATGCCACGTACTCGCCAAGGTAGCATTAAAGCTTGGGTTAATATTATGTATGGTTGTGATGAATTCTGTACATACTGTATTGTACCGTACACACGCGGTAAAGAACGTAGCCGTCTACCAGAAGATATCATTGCTGAAATTAAACATTTAGCCGAAGAAGGATATCAAGAAGTAACATTACTTGGACAAAATGTTAATGCCTACGGAAAAGATTTTAAAGATCGTGAATATACATTCGGTGACTTATTAGATGATTTAAATAAAATTGATCTTCCACGTATTCGCTTTACGACCTCACATCCGCGTGACTTTGATGCAAAAACAATTCAAACATTAGCAAAACGCGGAAACTTAATGGAGCATATTCATTTACCTGTTCAATCAGGAAATAATGAAGTGTTAAAACGTATGAACCGTAAATATACACGTGAAATGTATTTACAATTAGTGCGTGATCTTAAAGAAGCGATTCCAGGTGTTTCAATCACAACGGATATCATTGTAGGATTCCCGGGTGAAACAGAAGAACAATTCCAAGATACATTATCATTAGTTGAAGAAGTAGGGTATGAAGGGGCCTTCACCTTTATTTTCTCACCACGTGAGGGAACTCCAGCAGCTCGTATGGAAGATAATGTGTCAGAAGCTGATAAAAAAGATCGTTTAAATCGTTTAAATGAAGCGATTAATCGTGGATTCCGTAATGGAAATAAACGTTTTGAAGGCCAAGTAGTTGACGTTTTAGTTGAAGGAACGAGTAAAAATGATGAGACGGTATTAGCAGGATATACACGTCACAATAAACTTGTTAACTTCAAAGCAGATGAATCTACGATTGGAAAAATCGTTAAAGTTAAAATCACGGAAGCTAAAACATGGCATTTAGCAGGAGAAATGGTTAACGATGACACAACTAACTAATTTAGCGTCATTTAATGCGTTAAAAGAAAAACTTGATCAAGATGAAGTCATAGTGCGATACCGTCAGTTAGCGGTTAAAGTTCATCAAAACGAAAGACTTTTGAATCTTTATGATGAGTATCTGCAAAAACAAAAAGAGTTAATCAAATTTGAACATTATCATAAATCAGGAGCGGCGTCTTCAGTGGCATCAGAAATGAAATTACTTGAAGACGAGCTTTATGCTAATCCTCTGTTTAATGAATATATTCAAACACAAATTGAATTAAATGAACTATTTCAAAGTATGACTCATATAATAGAATATAAGGTTAATAAACATCTTAGTGAATAGCTAAGATGTTTTTAATTTTAGGAGTGGATAGATGGATTACGGATTACCCATTCAGGAGTGGAGGAATAAAATTAATTCTGAATGAATTATCATAAAGTCCTCCAATTCAGTATCAAATAAGATATGAGCTGAATATAGTATCAGTGAGGAGGTATTAGGATGAATGATATTCGTGAAATTGTAACCAAAGCTGTAATTGGTAAAGGTAAAAAAAGATTTCGTGTTACTGAATCTATTGATGATGTAGCAGCACCTGCTGATAGTATTTTAGGTTGCTGGATCATCAATCATAAATTCGGAGCGCGCAAAAGTGATAATGCTGTTGATGTAAAAGGATTCTATGATATTAACGTGTGGTATTCATATGATGGAAACACAAAAACTGAAGTTGCAAGAAAATGTGTGGATTATGCAGATCATGTTAATGTTCATAGAACCATCCGTGATTGCTTATACGAAGGTGATGAAGTCATCGCTCGTACAATTCAACAACCAACTTGTGTGGATGCAAGAATTGAAGATGGTGAAATCATTGTTGAAGTTGAATTCGAACTGGTTGTAGAAGTCATTGGGGAAACAAAAATGCGCGTTTCTATTTTAGGACCTGTTGGTGTTGACGATGCAGATCTTGAAGATGATGAAGATTCAGAAATTGATCAAGTCAATACGAACTTCTTAGGAAACTCACCATTCAGAGGAGAATAAGGCGATCTCGCCTTATTCTTTTTTATTGATAAAAAGTCGAAAAATGACGAAGATAAGTATTTCCCGGAAAATAACTAAAGGTTAATTGTTTAAAATGATTTAAAGTCGTCGATGATAAGAAGAATCTGCATCAGACAAGCGAGCGGGTTTGTGCTATAATAAAAGAACATGTACTTGAAAAAGGAGTTTTTTTATGCGAGATAAGTCTAAATATACACCGATGATGCAACAATATTTAACAATAAAAGAGAATTATCAAGACGCATTCGTCTTTTTTAGATTAGGAGATTTTTACGAATTATTCTTTGAAGATGCTCAACTGGCGGCGAAAGAGTTAGAGATTGCATTAACTGGGCGTGAAGCAGGAGCAGAAGAACGCGTTCCAATGTGTGGGGTTCCTCATCATGCGGCCGATAATTATATTAATCGATTAATTGAAAAAGGATATAAAGTGGCAGTTTGTGAACAAGTTGAAGACCCAGCGAGTGCGAAGGGAGTTGTTCGTCGAGAAGTGGTTCGAATGTTAACACCTGGAACTGTGATGAATCAAAATGCTTTAAATGAAAAAGAGAATAATTTTATTATTTCAATTGTTGGAACCACTCAAGGCTATTCAATCGTCTATAGTGATTTATCAACAGGTGAAAACTATGCGATGAATTTAGAAAAAGATGCTCAAGTTTTAATGGGTGAACTCATTAGCCTTGGGTGTAAGGAAATCGTCATCGGTCCAGATGTTGAGATTAAAATGTTTGATAATCTTCGTGCCTTAAAACAAATTGTTTTATCGTTTGAGGAAAATTGTATTCTACCTATTGAATATCAGATCTTAGTATCAGAAATAAGTGATTCAAATCTTCAGGCTGCTTTTGGACGTTTAATTAACTATTTAATTCGGACACAAAAAAGTGCACTCGGTCACTTACAGCCGGTTAGTTTAACAAAGAATGATGATTTTTTACATATCGACTATAATTCACGACGAAATTTAGAATTAACGGAAACGATTCGTTCAAAATCACGTCAAGGTTCATTACTATGGTTACTAGACAAAACAAAAACAGCCATGGGGAGTCGTTTGTTAAAACAATGGATTGAACGTCCATGTATTAATGAACAAGTGATTAAAGAACGTTTAGATGTTGTTGAAGCTTTCATTGGCGATTTTATGGTGAAAGAAGAATTAAAACAACATTTAAATGAAGTTTATGATTTAGAACGTTTATCAGGGCGTATTGGATTTGGAAACGCCAATGCTCGTGATTTATTACAATTAAATTCATCACTAAAGCAAATCCCGAACATTAAATCGTTACTCAGTCAACTATCAATTCCATCGGTTTTTTCACAACTTGAAAAGATGGTTGATTGTACTCATATGACGCAGTTGCTTGAAAAAGCGATTGCTGAAAATCCACCGATTGGAATTAAAGAAGGTGGCATTATTAAAGATGGTTATAACGAGACATTAGATGAGTATCGTTATGTTATTAACCATGGAAAAGATTGGATTTTGGCTTTAGAAGCACAAGAGCGTGAAAAAACAGGAATTAAATCATTAAAAATTAAGTTTAATAAAGTATTTGGTTATTACATTGAAATCAGTAAAGCAAACTTGCACTTGATTCCTGAGAATGCAGGATATGAACGTAAACAAACGTTAGTGAATGCGGAGCGCTTTGTGACACAAGAATTAAAAGAAAAAGAAAATTTAATTTTAAATGCAGAAGAAAAATCAATCCAATTAGAATATGAATTGTTCTCAGAACTTCGTGGCATTGTTAAAAATGAAATTCCTAAAATTCAACAGATTGCAAAAGTGCTAGCGTATTTTGATGTATTACAAGCTTTTGCAACAATGAGTGAAGAGAATCGTTACACGCGTCCGATGTTAAATAAAAATCATGTGATTGAAATTAAAGATGGACGTCATCCTGTTGTTGAAAAAGTTTTAAAAGATGTGCAATATGTTGAAAATGATTGTATCATGCCATCAGATTTATCAATCCTATTGATTACAGGCCCTAACATGTCAGGTAAATCGACGTATATGCGTCAGAACGCCCTTATCGCTCTGATGGCACAGATCGGCTCCTTCGTCCCGGCGTCCAGCTGTCATGTGGGCGTCGTGGACGCCATCTTTACCCGCATCGGCGCATCGGACGACCTTGCCGCCGGCCAGTCCACCTTCATGGTCGAGATGACCGAGGTGGCCGAAATTCTCAAGAACGCTACCCCCAAGAGCCTCGTCGTGCTGGACGAAATTGGCCGCGGCACC
>NZ_CALIOS010000094.1:0-11595 GCF_938044715.1 uncultured Turicibacter sp. | reverse complement strand
AAATCCTAGCAGCATAGCTACTAGGATTTCAATTCGGTCGTTCATTGTAATAGGTCACAAATTAATCAGCAACACTATTTGACAAAGAACCAAAAAAAGAGAGATTACTCTCTCTTATTTATATCGATTCATTAACCAGTTTGGAATCATCTCAACACTTTCTCCACCAAATGGTTGACGCTTAGCTGGTTGAGCTGGTTTTGATTGTTCGGCAGGTTGAACCTCTTGCTCTTCTGTTGAAGCTACTACTTTCTTGTTACGATTATCTCCAATCAACATTTCAACTGGTTTACCTGCTGCATTTGTTTCATCAAATCCAGTTGCAATAACTGTCACAATTAATTCATCTCCTAAATCTGGATTAATTGTCGCTCCATAGATAATATTGATTTCAGTCGTTGAAGCTTCACGAATCGTACGTAATGCTTCATCAACTTCGAATAATGCAATATCCATCCCACCAGAAATATTAATAATAGCATCAGTTGCTCCATCAATGTCATTTTCTAATAATGGACTAGCAATTGCCTTTTTCGCAGCTTCTGTTGCGCGATTTTCTCCTGTACCATAACCGATTCCCATAATGGCTGAACCTTTATTATGCATAACTGTTTTAACATCGGCAAAGTCTAAGTTAATTAAACCAGGCACTGCAATAATTTCTGAAATCCCTTGAACACCTTGGCGTAAGATATTATCCGCTTCACGGAACGCTTCTAACATCGGCGTCGTACGATCAACGATTTGTAATAATCGATCATTTGGAACTGAAATTAATGTATCCACATTAGCCTTTAACTCTGCAATCCCTCGTAATGCAAAATCAGTACGGCGTTTTCCTTCAAATGTAAATGGACGTGTAATAATCCCAACTGTTAATGCTCCACTCTCTTTTGCGGCTTTTGCAATAACTGGAGCAGCACCTGTTCCGGTTCCACCACCCATACCACAAGTAATGAAGACCATGTCTGCACCTTTTACTAATTCCTTAATTTCGCTTAAGTTTTCCTCAGCGGCATGTTTACCAACCTCTGGATTTCCACCTGCACCTAATCCTCGAGTTAAATCACGACCAATTTGAAATTTACGATCAGCGATGGCAAGATTTAATGCTTGTGCATCAGTATTAACAACAACAAATTCAACACCTTGTACATCATTTTCAATCATACGGTTGACAGCATTACTTCCTCCGCCACCAACACCTACTACAATAATTCTAGGGGCATATGTAAACTCATTTCCAAATCCGAAACCTTCCATCCCTGAAACCTCCTCATAACTTTCTACTTCTATTCTGCTTTTTCGTCAAATATCATATCAAATAATCGGACTAATACACCACTATTTTCCAACTTATGATCCATATATGACTTATCTTGATTGTTTGTTTTAACTGAAACCTTTTTTTCTGTTTCCTGTCGTGATTCGTGCATAAGATTGATACCTCTCGCATCAGAGTAAGCATCAAAATTAATTATATTACTTTTTTGCGATGTCAACAACGCTATTTCATGATTAAATGTAGCCATTCCGACTAATTTTGCATATTTAGCCTGTCTAACACCTAACATTGAAGGTCTAAAAATATGAATATCTTGTGCAAATACAAATTTCCCCAAAATATTCAACCCTTCAAGCTCAACTGCACCACCTGTAAAGATATATTTAATATCTTCATGCTTGTAACCATTTTCGGTCAAATACTGTTTAACTAGCTTTAAAATATCTTCATATCGAGACGTCACAACATCCGATAACATTTGTCTAGTGATGCAAATAAACTCCCCATTACCTTCAGCTGTGTAAATAATTTCTGGAATCATATCATCGTAATTAATACGAGCAAAATTCACCTTTAATAACTCAGCTTCACTCTTTTCAATTTGAAATGCTTCACTAATCTCTTCTGTGACATGCTCTCCACCAATAGATAAAGAAACAGATGATAAGACCTTACCACCTTGAGAAACAGTAATTGTTGTGGTTGATTTTCCAATATTTACGTGACATACCCCTTTATATAATTGTTCGGGCGTAGCAACATACATCATTTCTGCTACACTCCCTAACACAATATCAGAAATTCTAAATCCAGCCAATTCAACGACATTAATTAAATTATAAACTAATGAAGATGAGGCAGTCATTTTTTGAGCACTTAACGAAACTTGATTACCAATAATACCTAGTGGGTTTTGTATAGCATTTTTTTCATCCACAATAAATGAACGAGGAATAATGTTAACAACTACTTGATCACGATATGTTGGTTGATTAATAACATTACGGAATAACTGCTTAACATTAGCGGGACTAATTGGTTTATTAGCCTCAACTGATAACGTAGTTGTTATATTTTCAATATTAACATCTACACTTGGTATCGCTAATAATACACTTTGAATTTCTTGATGAAGATCTTTTTCAACCTTCTCTTTTAAATTTTTAAGTATTTCAACGATTTGATTCACATTAATGACATTTCCATTTTCAATTCCTTCAGCTAGAATTTCTTGTTGCGATAGGACATAAAGACGTTCTTGTCTTATATTACAGACTAAAATTCTAGCTTCCGAGGACCCTATTTCTAAGCAAGCATAAATATTATTTTTCACCTCAAACCACTCCACTAACATATGGTATTATTACCACAATATCATATTTTATTTTACTATATTTTTCACCCAATGAAAAGACTATTTGACAAATATCCCCCTGATAATAATGGTTATCTATCTAGCGAAACTCTATTTAAATTAGACACTGGAAAAAACCTGCCAAATGAATTGTTTTTACGACATTTCTCCCTCATTTTTAGCATCAATCGACATCTTTTCATAAGGTTCAAAATGATCCCCAACATCTAAGTGATAAATGCCTTTTACTTCCCCATTCAGACTTTGGACTTTATCTGCCATCGTTTGATAGTATTTTAACTTGTTCACCATGGTATAACTATTAACAATAATCGTATTCCCATCCATTAAAAATAATGAAAATCTATTATTATCTCCATATAAAGGGCTATAATGAATCTCTTTTATAATATTACGAAAAACAAGATCAACCTTCATCAACGATTTAACGAACAATTTTAACACAGATTGATTTTCTTCATAATCAGGTAATCCATAAATCATCAGCCCTTCACACTGCGCTTTGAGATTATACTGATTTTGAATCGTTTGACCATCACTTAAAACAAATTCAAATTGATTATTGATTTGCGCACATCCAACAATATCTTTTTCCGTTACATCAATCTTTAATCGATTCAATCCATCTCTCGTCACGTTAACTTCTTTAATCAATGGATGTGATTGAATCGTGTTTTGAATGTCTTTCAAATCCAAACTCAAAAATAACTCATCATAATTTAACTGTGTCATTTCAAGTAACTCAGAACGCTTGACATAATTTAATCCGTTAAAATAAATAACCGATAATCGACTAACTGGCGATGCAAAATAAAACATCCCTCCAATCACCATCATAATAAATAGACTAAAAAAGAAGCCTTTAATCTTCTTTTTTAGTCTTTTTTTCGGCTTATTCACCTTTTGATTTTTAATTCTTGAAAATTCAACAACCTTCCCTTTTTCCATCTCTCCACCTACCAGTTAAACATCTCAACTTCTGGGTGCAATTGTATACCATGCTTTTCAAATACGACTGCTTGAACATGTTGGATTAATTCATAAATATCTGTCGCAGTCGCCCCACCTACATTGACAATGAAATTACAATGTTTCTGTGAAACTTCTGCTCCACCGATACGAACTCCTCGTAATCCTGACTTTTCAATTAACTGCCATGAATAATGAGGCAGTGGATTTCTAAAAGTACTTCCTGCCGATGGTAGGTTTGTTGGTTGTGATTCGATTCGTCTTACTTTTCTTGCCTTCATTAGTTCCATAATCTCTTCATATGAACCCTTCTCTAACTGTAAGACTGCTTCTACAACAATCCAATTTCTATGAGTCTGCAGAATAGATTGACGATATGAAAACCCCATTTCCTCAACCGTTAACCACTTTAATTCTCCCGCTTCATCTAAAATTAACGCTTTAACCAAAACATCTTGAATTTCACGATTATATGCACCTGCGTTCATATAAATCGCTCCACCGACTGACCCTGGTACCCCTGAGATAAACTCTAACCCTGCTAGTTCACATTTTGCTACTTTATTCGCTAATAAAATAGTCGAAACACCAGCGCCTACGGTCACTTGTGTTCCATCAATTTCAACATGATCTAATCCTTTATCACATTTAACAATAATTCCTTCAAATAAACGATCTGAAGGTAATAAATTAGACCCTCTTCCAATGACTTTAAAAGGTAATTCATATTTGTTAATTAATTTCATCGTTTCAACCAATGATTGTTTAGAGTTTGGTATCACTAAGCAACGTGCAGGACCTCCTACACGAAAAGTCGTATGTTTTGACAATGGCTCATTTTCTAATAATAAACCAATATTCTTCCCTTTATACTCCTCTATAAAACTCTTAAACATTTAAAACACCTACTTTTTCTCAATAATTTCGTTCATAACTGTAATCATACGTTGTGCTGCATCTGGAATACCTAGTTGTTTTGAGGTGTTTTGCATTTGATAACGAAGTTCACTATTTTGCATAATGCGTTCAATTTCCTGATATAACTTTTCACCTGTCAAATCTTTTTCTAAAATTAAAACGCCCCCACCATGATCCGTTACACTTCTTGCATTATACTCTTGATGGTTTGCTGTGACATATGGCGAAGGAATTAATATACTTGGTACGCCTAGTGCGGTGATTTCTGACAAGAAAGTTGCTCCTGATCTTCCCACAAATAAATCAACACTCACTAAATATTGAGGCATATTATTAATAAATGGTAAAATGTGTACATTTTTTAAAGAATCAACGTTCTCAATTTGATTTTTAATACTGTCATAATGTTTATTTCCTGTCACAAACACAACTTCATAATCAGCCTTTTCATATTTTTGAATCATTGATACAACAGCCTCATTAATAGGTTCAGCGCCACGACTTCCTCCACTAATCATAACAGTTTTCTTATGAGGATTTAACCCTAATGCACCTTTACCAATTTTCATTGTTTTCACGACTTCAGAGGCACGTGGATTTCCAGTTAAAACAACTTTTTCTGCTGGAAAATAAGGTCTCGCCTCCTCAAAACAAATACCTACTTTATTGACATACCGAGCTAAAAACTTATTCGTTACCCCTGGTAAACTATTTTGTTCATGTATAATCGTTGGAATTTTAAGTTTTGCAGCTCCATATACAACAGGTCCACAAACATATCCACCAGTTCCAATCACCACATCAGGATTGAATTCTTTAATATACTGTTTTGAGACCGATACTGATTTAAAAAATTTAAAGATTGTTTTAAGGTTATCCAAAGATAACGATCGTTTAAATCCAGATATTTCAATATGTTTAAATGGAATCCCTTCATGAGTTACAATCTCTTTTTCTAGTCCATTTTCAGTTCCAATATATAGTACTTCTACTTGATTATCTAATTCTTGAAGTGCTCTAACCATTGCAAGTGCTGGGTAGATATGTCCACCAGTCCCACCACCAGTCACAAGGATGCGCATAATACCACTCCTTATTAGACTATAATTAGTCTTTTTTTTCATTTTATATTTTAACATACTTTAAACAAATTCCGTTAGATTAAATTAAAATAAGTCTAAATATTATCTAAATTTGACTCATCTCTCATTATTTCCAAAATATCTGCCTGTCATTTTAAATAAAAATTTAATTTTTTATTCTATCTAATGAAAGTTTATCAACTCACCTCATATATTTTATTATAGATTTTAAATAAAAAAAGGGGAGTTCTAATGAAAAATAAACAGTCTTCAATTGATTTGCTAACACTCCTATTAGCACTCGGTATTACAACTATTGGATTAATCTTTGTCCTATCTTCCTCTTATATCTGGGCTGAATATAAATTTGATGACGCCTTTTATTTCTTTAAACGTCAATTCCTATTTGCTTCAATCGGGGTCATTGGGATGATTGCTGTTTCAAGAATTGATTATCAAATTTATAAAAAGTATGCCACCCCTTTCTTTCTAGTGAGTTTGGTCTTACTTATTCTAGTATTAGTTCCAGGTATTGGTTTAGTTCGTGGGGGAGCAAGAAGTTGGATTGGAATTGGAGCTTTTTCACTTCAACCTTCTGAATTCATGAAGCTAGGATTAATCGTCTTTTTAGCACGTTATATGAGCAACTATGTCGAAGATGCTAAAACATTTAAAAAAGGCGTTATTCCACTCTTATTTTTAATTCTTTTAGTCTTTGGAGTCATCATGTTACAACCAGACTTCGGAAGTGGGATGGTTATTGTTGCCACAGGTTTTGTCATGCTATTTATCTGTGGGGTTCCCATTCGATACTTTGTCTACTTCATCTTAACAGGTATTGCTGGGATTGTCGTTTTAATTATCTCTGCACCTTATCGTCTTCAACGTATTACCGCCTACCTTGATCCATGGAGCGACCCTATTGGATCTGGATTCCAAATTATCCAATCACTTTATGCCATTGCACCAGGTGGATTATTCGGAACGGGTCTTGGAAATAGTGTTCAGAAGTATTTCTACCTACCCGAGCCACAAACTGATTTTATTTTCGCTATTGTTTCAGAAGAATTAGGATTTATTGGTTCTGTTGGAACTCTTATACTATTTATATTATTTTTTGCAAGATGCTCCTACATTATCCTTAAAACGGATGATCTTTTTGGGAAATATATCGTTGTTGGAATTATGTCCATGCTGATTATCCAAGTCATGATTAATATCGGAGTTGTCATTGGGTTAATTCCAGTTACCGGAATCACTTTACCCTTTATGAGTTATGGAGGTTCTTCTTTAACGATTACACTTCTTTCAATTGGTATTGTCTTAAATATCAGCCGTCATATGAAACCTTAAAGCCAATCCATGGATAGGCATTTGAGATAAAATGTTATAAAAATGTTGGCTTATCCCCTATTAATGTATTCAATCACTCTTGAAATGTCCTATCTAGTTAAACACAGACTCACCAAATGGGTGAGTTTTTTTCTTAAACACCTTCAGATTGATGAGTTCTGATTCATAAAAAAAATTAGGCATCGCCTAATTTTTTTTATTTAAGTCCTTCTACCAACCCTATAAAATGATCGCCTCTTTGTTCAAAGTTTTGATATTGATCCCAACTTGCACAAGCTGGAGCGAATAAAACAATATCACCTGCTATAGCCTGCTCATAGGCATCTTCAACTGCTTGATCTAAATGATCATAGACAGTACATGGCATTAAATGCTCATCTGCTAATGCTTTAAATCGATGCTTTGTCTCTCCATAGGTCACAATAGATTTGATTTTATTGAAATATGGGACTAATCCACTTAAATCATGACCTCGATCTAACCCACCAGCAATTAAAATAATAGGGCCATCAAAGGCTTTTAATGCCGTTTGCGTTGCAATAATATTAGTTGCTTTAGAATTATTATAATACTTAACTCCCTTAATCTCACCAACAAATTGAAGACGATGTTTAACGCCAGCAAATCGTTTTAAAACCGTTCGAATAGCTTCTAAATCACATCCATATAAGAGACTAACTGCAACTGCACCTAAAACATCTTGAAGATTATGATCTCCTTTTAATAAAATATCTTTAACATCTATAATCCATTCTTCTTTAAAATAAACTGCTCCCTCTAAAATATAAGCACCCTCTACTTTCTCTGATAAAGAAAACGGAATACAAGTGGCCTTTGTTTGTTTAATCCCTTCCACAATCACATCATCTTCACTATTATAAACACAATAATCATCACTTGTTTGATTTTTAATTAAATTTAATTTGGCTTGTCGATACTCATCAAGATTCAAATGATAATCTAAATGTGCTTCTGTGATATTTAACAACAATGAAATACGTGGTCTAAATAAAGGCATTCCCATTAATTGAAAAGACGAAAGTTCCGTCACTAAAACTTGATTTGCCTGAGCAACTTTAGCAACCTCTGTTGCGACTTCTCCAATATTTCCAGCAATTAATGGATTTAACGTACTTTCTTTTAACATTTCATAGATAAGGGTTGTCGTCGTCGTTTTACCGTTTGTTCCCGTAATACCGATAAACGGTGCTTCACAAATTTCAAAAGCTAACTCAACTTCCGTGATAATCGGAATCTTTAATTCTTGAGCACGTTTTAGAAGGGGCACTTTTAGGTAAGGGATTCCCGGATTCTTAACAATTAAATCAAAATCTCGATCTAACAATTCTAATGGATGACCACCTGTTATCACTTCGAATCCTTCTGCTACCATTTCTTTTGCATCTTCATTTTCACTAAGTGGCGTTCGATCATTAATCACAACCTCAGCGTTTAACTCTTTAAGCATTCGAGCCGCTGCTTTCCCACTTTTTGCTAACCCCATCACAAGAACTCGTTTATTTACATAGCTATTTATTTTATTCATATCAAATCTTCCTTTTATTAAAAGATAAGCCATCTATATTAGATGGCAATGATTAATCCTAAAATCGCACAGATGAAACCAACAGCCCAGAGGAAAGTCACAACTTTCCACTCTCCCCATCCGCATAATTCAAAATGGTGATGAATTGGAGCCATTTTAAATAATCTTTTCTTTGTGCGTTTGAAATAGGCAACTTGAAGAATAACTGATAAAGTTTCCATAACATAAACTAAACCAATAATAACAAGAATTAATTCTTGCTTTAATAAAATCGAAACAGCTGCAATAGCTGCCCCTAGTGCTAATGAACCAGTATCACCCATAAACACTTTAGCAGGATTTAAGTTAAACACTAAAAACCCAAGTAAGGCTCCTACCACTGTAAAACAGAATAATGCAATATCCGTTTGTTGTTGAGCTAACGCAATCATTCCAAAAGCTCCGAATGAAATAACACTAACTCCACCACATAATCCATCTAATCCATCTGTCAGATTGACGGCATTTGAAAAACCAACCATCCAGAATAAAATAAATAATCCATAAATCCAGTATAAATTTAAGTCAAATAAATTAAAGAACGAAATTGTTGTTGGATAGCCATTTCTTAAGTATAAATAGAAAAATACTGCTGCTAGAACAAGCTGTGCAAATAATTTTTGCTTTGGTTTCAACCCTTCGTTATTTTTACGAACGACAATAATAAAATCATCAACAAAACCAATAGCTCCAAATCCTACTAATGTTAAGAGTAGCATGATTAATTGATGACTCATTGTGGCATAGCCCGTAACAAATACCGTTACTAATACCGTCACAACAATTGAAGTCATAAAAATAATTCCACCCATCGTTGGCGTTCCCGATTTTTTACGATGAGACTTTGGACCTTCTTCACGAATGGCCTGTCCAAATTTTAAACGTCGTAAAAAAGGAATAAAAAATGGACCTATAATCGTCGCGATGAAAAACGAAACGATTAATACAAATAAAATTGATTTTAACATGTTAAATACCCCTTTTTCTAATCACTTCTTCAACGACTATTTTATCATTAAATGGAACAATTTTACCATTAATATTTTGCGTTTTTTCATGTCCCTTTCCTAAAATAACAACAAAGTCATTTGGTTTTGCTTTTTTTAAGGCTGCCTCAATTGCTTTTTCACGATCGACAATGACGGTATAATTAACACTACTCGTTCCTGATAACAAATCATAAATAATACTTAATGGATCTTCATTACGTGGATTATCACTAGTAAAGAAGACATGATCCGATAAATAAGTGGCGTGACGGCCCATAATTTTTCGTTTAGCTTTATCGCGATTTCCACCTGCCCCTAGCACCGTAATAATATTTCCTGTCGAAATAACATTTAAGCAAGATAACACTTGAAAAATAGCATCCGGATTATGGGCATAATCAATCACAACAGTGACCCCAGAAGGTGCCTGAATATACTCAAATCTTCCTTCAATGACTGAAACATTCTCAATAAATGGGACAATTTGTTCCGGGGCGTAACCTAATGAATAAAAATAAGCTAAGACAGATAACACATTATATACATTATACTTTCCAAATAAAGGGATTGTCATTTGACAGATAAACTGACCTTTTACATACAATGAAAAATTTGTTCTTTCTAAACTATACTCAATGTCTTTTGCAAAAATATCTGCTTTTGCTTGACATCCATAAGTTAATATCTTGCTATTTGTTACACTAATAAAGGATGAGGCATGCTCATCATCACAATTTATAATTGCCATTTTTTTATCATCATAATCACTAAATTGAATAAACGGTCGCATCTTTGTAAATAAATAATCTTCAAACGTTTTATGATAATCTAAATGTTCTTCTGTAATATTCGTAAAAATTAAGCGATCGAAGTCCAACTGATCCACTCTATTTTCTTTTATCCCATGAGAAGAAACCTCCATCACAACATATGGGAGGTTATGCCGAACCCCTTCTTGAAGCAACTCATTCAAATCTGGACTTAAAGGCGTGGTACGAGACGCTTTTTTCTTTTGTCCCACCCACGAACCATTCGTTCCGATTAAGCCACTATCAATGCCTAAACATTCAAAAACATGTTGAATTAAATACGTAATGGTTGTTTTTCCATTGGTTCCTATTACCCCTACTAAATTCATATTTTTAGATGGCTCACCATAAAACTTAGACGAAATAATAGCCAACGCTTTTTTTGTATTAAACACCTCAAAATATAAACACGCTGGATTTAAAGACTCTTCTCCAACAACTGCAATAGCACCATTACGAACTGCATCTTCAATATATTGATGCCCATCACTATCTTGCCCTTTGATAGCGAAAAACACACTTCCTTTCGTTACCTGCCGTGAATCATACACTAAATTTTTAATTTCCTGATTCTCATGTTCTAACGTATATCCTAACAGTTCACTCATCTGTTTTAAATCCATCCTCATTCATCCTTTCCTCAATTATTATTCACCTAAATATAATCGAATAGTTCCGCCCTCTATCGTTCTAGTGTATGCTTCGGGTTGCTGTGAAATGACTTTTGTTCCTTCTCCATAATATTCAATATTATATAAATATGATGTTTCGATATTTTTCTTTTCTTGTCCTACAAAATCTGGAATTGTTACATACTGAGTATCCAGCCAGTTATATTTCTTTTCAATCTGTTCTTCTCTTGGTTCTACCCCAATATAGGGTAGTGCTTCAGCTAAAATAGAACGTGCAATTGGAGCAGCCACAACCCCTCCATATTGAATCGTATTTTTAGGATTATCAATCGCCACATAAACAACTAACTGAGGATCATCCATTGGAGCAATTCCAACAAATGACAAAATATATTCCCCGCTAACGTAGGCCCCATTTCGAGCTTTTTGAGCCGTTCCGGTTTTTCCACCTACACGATAACCATCAATATAAGCTCCTTTACCACTACCTTGCGCGCCAACCATTTCAAGTGCATATCTCATTGTATCTGATGTTTCCTGTGAAATAACTTGTCTTTTAATCGTTGGCTGACGCTCATATAAAATTTCATTTGTATAA
>NZ_CALIOS010000093.1:0-9733 GCF_938044715.1 uncultured Turicibacter sp. | reverse complement strand
ACGCGACGATTTAACGAAACATCTAATCCTAATACATCTGCTAAATGCCAACTAATCGCTTCCCCTTCACGGTCGGGGTCAGTTGCAAGATAAACAGCATCTGAATTTTTAGCCGCTTGTTTTAACTCTTTAATCACTTTAGACTTTCCAGTCACATTTTTATAATTCGGTTTAAATTGGTCTTCTACATCAACCCCTAAACCACCAGGGCCTGTTGTGGCTAAGTCACGAATATGTCCAACACTTGAAAGAACCGTATAATCCTTTCCTAAATAGTTTTCTATCGTCTTAGCTTTTGCAGGAGACTCTACAATAACCAGATTTTTCCCCATCTTTATCACCTTTTCTATCAAAAATCAATCAATTTATGTATCCATTCATCAATCAGTCATGATGCAATGACTTATTTTCTTCATTTAACCCATCAATTATAACGTATCAAACTATTTGTTCTCTTGGTGTCAACTCATCGGTGTGATATGAATCAAAATAAAACACAAAAAATATTACTGGTTTATATCAAGCTTGTCAATATTTAAACTATAATTTAACAATATTATCGTCCTACCTTTACCGATTCTCTTCTTTTTTCCCCTAAATCCTCCAAAATATTTTTACTATATTTGGATTTATGTTATAATCTTTCAATAAATTATGATAAAAACCGGGAGGATAAATCATGAATAACTTTAAAAAAATGATATTTTCAATCATCACGCTTGGACTCGCTATCGGAGTGGTAGTGACCTTCATTTTCAAAGATCATCAGATCTTACAGCATAATTCAGACGTTGAGATACAACCTGAAGCCATTGAAGAAGAACATTTAGCTAATCAAAAGGTCATGTATTTAACATTTGATGATGGTCCAAGTGAGTACACTAAAAAAATTGTCGATATTTTAGATGAACACCAAGTTCCTGCAACCTTCTTTTTTATTGGAAAAAATGTCGATGGAAAAGAAGATTCGGTTCGTTATGCTGCCAAGCATGGTCATACGATTGGCCTACATTCAATCTCTCACAATCGTGATGTGATTTATAACGAAGCAGAACCTTATAAACTACTTGAAGAGTCTTTAGAACTCCAATCTTATCTTGAACCCTTAATTGGTTATAAAACTGTTATTATTCGCCCCCCTTATGGAAGCTCTTTTATGCCTGATGTTATTTTTAATAACGTTGGAGAAGCCGGATTCAAACTTTGGGACTGGTCAATCGATACCAATGATTGGCGTGAAGAAACAACCGTCGAATCGATTATGACCTTTTTAAATGAGTTTCCTGCGGGGGAAAGAGAGATATTACTTGAACACGAGCTTCCGATTACTCTAGAAGTATTACCTCTGATTATTTCCCACTATAAAGAACAAGGCTATCTCTTCAAAGCCTATAATCAAGACGAGCACTTTCCTTATAATTTCCATCTAAATGATAACTATTAAAAAAGGTGAGGCTAACAGCTGTTAGTCTCACCTTTTTTCTTTCCTCTATAACGGATAAATCATCTTTAATTCATCTAATATCTCTTTATAATCAGTTAAACAATTCGCTCCTTCTTTAATTAATTCTAAACTCCCTTCTGAATAGATAGAATTATATTCTCCTGGTAAAGCATAAATAATTTTTCCATCGTATAAAGCCTGTTTGGCTACATGCGTCATTCTTCCTTCTTTAGTTGCTTCAATAATCATTAAAATATCACTCAAAGCTGTAATAATTCGATTTCTCAGGTAAAAATGTTGTCGCCCTATCGGAATATGCGGGGGAAACTCACTGATAACTAAATGTCCCTTTGCCATTAATTGATAAAGTTGATAATTTTCCGACGGATAAATTCTTGAAAATCCAGACGCTAACACGGCAATACTTTTTCCATTTTTAGAAGAGACATGATGTGCAATCGCATCAATCCCTAAATCCAAGCCCCCAACTATCACGATGTTTTGGTTAATTAATTGAGCAACTAAGGTCTGGCATGATTTCATTCCATAAGTTGAAGGCCGATTCGTTCCCATAATTCCAATTTTTTTCTCTTTAAGTAAGTTAAGGTCTCCTTGATAATACAAGACAAAGGGTGGCATTTCCATTTGTTTAAAATAACTGGGATATTCCTCATCAACAATCGTGACAATTCTAGTTTGAATGTCATCAAATAAGGATTCAGCTGATGGTTCAATAGAAAACTGTGTTAATTTAGGATCTTGTCTTAATGCCTCATACATTAAAAACCAATTTCCACGCTTCAGAATACTTAACTTTATTAATCGATTTCGCATTGTCATATCATCACCTACTGTGATATACGCTTTACTTGTCTATTTTCCTTCTGAAAAGATAAAAAAAAGAGCTTATATAATTAAAAGCTCTCTTAATCTAATTAAATTTTGAACGAATTGGTTCAAATGACTTACGATGTTCAGAAATAATTCCATGTTGCTCGATAGCTAGTAAATGTTCTTTTGTCCCATATCCAACGTGGCGTTCAAACCCATATTGCGGATAAGCTGAACCTAACTTCTTCATATAGGCATCACGTGTTACTTTGGCAATAATACTGGCTGCTGCTATCGAAACACTTTTAGAATCACCTTTAATAATTGATGTTTGAGGAATATCTAATCTCGGTAGACTCATAGCATCTAGTAATAAATGTTGAGGTTTAGGATTTAATTTTGAAACGGCTCGTTCCATTGCAATTTTAGTTGCCTCATAGATATTATATTGATCAATTTCTTCACTCGTACAAATTCCAATCCCAATACTAATCGCATTCTTTTTGATTTGCTCATAAAAATATAGTCGTTTAGACTCTGATAATTTCTTAGAATCATCAATTCCAAACAACCAACAATCTGCAGGTAAAATAACAGCTGCCGCAATAACTGGTCCCGCTAACGGTCCACGTCCAACCTCATCGACTCCGGCAATTAATTCGATTCCACTGTAACGCAATTCATTTTCATAAATTGACATCGTAATAAATTTTTGAAACTCATCATATTCTTTTTGAATCTTATTTTCATACTGTTTTAGTAGTTTTTGAACGCTCGTACGTCCATCTTGTTTTAATTCATCTATAAATACTTCATCAACAACATCTTGTTGTAAGATTCTTTTTATTTCCTCTACCGTGTACTTTTCACTCATTGTGCAGCTCACCTTTCCAATTAAAAAGCGATAACTTATTCATTCTACCAACGTTTTGTAAAATAGTCAACATTGTCAGTAAAAGTGCCTAAATTTCTAATTTTAAACCTCTATCTTCCATTTTCAAACTTTTTTAATTTTAACATCATTTTTATCCAATTTCTACATCATTTTAAATTTGTTTCTCATTTATAGACAAAATTCTTCTTTTTTCTCAAATCAAATAAAAAGAGAATGAATTCCTAATCTTAGAACTCATTCTCTTTCTATCTAGACAGAAGTATTTTTAAAATTAGACTTCATCCTGAAGCCTTGTTACAAATAAAGCACACTTTAATTCAAATAAAAGCTTCCCAAGTCCGAAAACTTATCTAAATTTTTATCCTTTATTCACTGACCGTTTCTTGATTTAAATCTTTTGGACATTCAAATGATAGTCGTCCTAATTTTAGGCTACGAATTTCACGTAATAAAATTTCATAAACTTTATCATAGTCAACAATTCCACCTGATTGCAAGAACCCACGTTTCGTTCCAATTTCCTCTAGAACCGCTACTTTATCTTCGAAGTTCCCACTTAAATGGTAACGTTCAATTAGGCGCTGTGGATAATGTTGAATTAAATAGTCTAACGCATATAAAATAATATGATCAAGGGTTAAAATCGTATCCTTAATTGCACCCGTTACTGCTAAATTATAACCCACACGTTTTTCTTCAAATTTAGGCCATAACACTCCTGGTGTATCTAATAACTCTAGCTCTTGTCCAACTTTCACCCATTGTTGAGCTTTTGTAACTCCCGGACGGTCTCCAGTCTGAGCCGCTTTACGTTTAGCTAAATTGTTCATCAACGTTGACTTTCCAACATTTGGGATACCTAAAATCATCGCACGAACTGGGCGAGGACGTAATCCTTTCGCTTTTTCTTTAGCGAATTTTTCCTTTAAAATTTCTTTTGATGCCTCTGTTATTTGCTTAATCGCATTTTGGTGAAGAGCATCAATCGTAATTGCAGGTTGACCTTGCTCTTTGAAATAATTAAGCCACTGTTGTGTGACATTAGGATCAGCCATGTCCACTTTATTTAAAATGATTAATTTTGGTTTATGTTTAATAATTTCATTCATCATTGGATTACTTGATGAATACGGAATTCGTGCATCTAGTAATTCAAACACAATATCCACTAATTGTAATTTTTCTTGAATTTGACGGCGAGCTTTGGCCATATGCCCTGGAAACCATTGTACTGTCATCTTGTCACTCCCTAAGCTGTATTTTAACCTATCATCATAGGTTTTTAAGCTTTAAAACTTTAATTCATTTCGTTTACTTCTACTATTATAACTTAAAAAATCCAAAATTTCGACCAAAGTTTGATTACTCAACTTTACCAAAATGTGATAAAGGCCATTGAATCCAGGTCGCTTTACCAAGGATTTGATCTTCACTAATCAAACCAATATGACGACTATCTTTACTATGTGGACGATTATCGCCAAGTACTAAATAATAGCCTTCTGGAATCACATCGCAAGGATCAAACTGACAAATTTCTTGTAAGGTGAAATCAAATGTAAAATCATCCACATATGATATGATTTCTTTTCCTGCCTCTAAAAAAGGTTCGGCTATAGGTTGATTATCAATATAAAGCTGATCATCTTCATAACGGACGGTTTGTCCTGGTAATCCAATCACACGTTTAACATAATAAACATCTGGCGAATATTCAAATACGATAACATCAAAGGCTTTGGGTTTATAATTAAATTCCCATAAAATAACTGAGTCTTCATGGTGTAAGGTTGGATACATAGAAGGCCCATCTACTTTTACAGGTGTAAAAACATACTTATGAACAAGTGTTACGATAATAAAAATAATAACAAATGTTTTTACCCAATCAAATATCTCTAGTAATACTTTTTTCATTCCTTTCACTCCACACGTTTATTTTGTATCGTCAGTTCTCTCAAACGATTTAAAAATAAAAATTTTGCTACTTTTTATTATACGCCTTCTTAACTGGACACATTCAGTTTAATGTTAATTTTACCATAAAGTTGAAGTTTTTCATAAAAAAAGATGCCCTAAAACAAGGTTTTTAGGACATCTTCGTTGCAATTGAGGTAATTGTTTTAAACTAAAACTATCGACGCTCTTTAATACGAGCAGCTTTAGCTGATAAGCTACGGATGTAGTTAAGTTTTGCACGACGAACTTTACCACGACGAGTAACTTCGATTTTTTCGATAACTGGTGAATGTAATGGGAATGTACGCTCAACACCACATCCGAAAGATACTTTACGAACTGTGAATGTTCCACTGATTCCTTTTCCATTTTGACGTTTTAAAACTAAACCTTCGAATGCCTGAATACGCTCACGGTTACCCTCTTTGATACGTACGCTTACACGAACGTTATCTCCTGCGCGGAATTCTGGTAAGTCAGTTTTTAAATAAGATTGTGTTAATTCATTGATTAATTGTTGACTCATTTGTCTACACGCTCCTTCATCGCAAATTCATTCAGTTAGCCTTCTAACTCAGCGGAATTTGGTGTTTATGCTCCAATGGCACGTCATGAATCATATCATAAACAACTCTTCAATTCAATCTTTTTTTATAAATATTTTTCAAAAAAGGTTGTTTTTTCGAGGGCACCTGACGAGCTTAGACCACATTTTTCTACAATATGCAAAACTTGTCTTCGGCTAATAAAAAAAGATAGCGTCGGGTATCTCTTATTTCTCATTTTCAAACTTTTCAATGATTTTTTGATCGGCTTCACTCAATTCGTGATGCTTTAATAAATCAGGACGACGAGACCACGTACGATAAAGGGATTGTTCATGACGCCACTTTTCAATCTCTTTATGATTCCCTGACATTAAAACAGGCGGAACTGTCATTCCTCTAAAATCAACCGGACGGGTATACTGTGGAAACTCTAGTAATCCCATTGAAAATGAATCATTTTCATGAGATTCCTGTTTTCCTAACACATCAGGAAGCAGACGAACAATGGCATCTGTCATCACCATCGAAGCAAGTTCACCACCTGTTAACACATAATCACCAAGTGATAATTCATCAGTCACTAAATGTTCTCGAATTCGTTCATCAAAGCCTTCATAATGACCACAAATAAAAATCAGATGCTCCTCTTTTGATAATTCTTCTGCTTTCGCTTGAGTAAAAGGCTCTCCCTGAGGACACATCAAAATAATACGAGGATTCGCGCTACTATTTTGACACACTGATTCAACCGCATCAAAAATCGGTTGAGGCGCTAAAAGCATTCCCGCTCCACCACCATACGGATAATCATCTACTTTTTTATGTTTGTTTTGTGAAAAATCACGGAAATTCACTGTATTTAGTGTCACAGCTCCACGATCTTGGGCACGTTTTAAAATGGAACCATTAAAAACTCCTGAAAACATTTCAGGAAATAAAGTTAAGACATCAATCTTCATTATAATAATCCTTCTAATACTTCAATGATAACTTCTTTGGCTTCAACATCAACCGATTTAACCACATCTTCGATGTATGGAATTAACGCATCTTTTTGACCTTTACGCTTAACCACCCAAACATCATTCGCACCTGTTTCTAAAATTTCAGTAATTTCTCCGATTTCTTCACCTGTTGTTGCTTTAACTGTGCATCCAATGATCTCAAAATAATAAAACTCATTTTCATCTAAATCATCTAAATTTTCAGCCGATACTAATAAATCACAACCTTTATATTTTTCAACATCATTAATCGAATTTAAATGTTTAAATTTTAATAAGTCTGCGCCTTTATGTTCACGATGCGTCGCAACTATAACTTCGATGTACTCACCATTAAACTCAATAAACAACTGACTTCCTTTTTTAAAACGTTCCTCTTTAAAATCACTATTTGAAACAACCTTAACCTCACCTTGTAAGGCATGCGTGTTTACAATTTTACCAACTTGTAAAAATTCCACAATAAAAACCTCCTATAAAAAGTGCCAATTAAAATCAAATCGACTTAACTCGCAACCTTTCAACAACATCTATCTTTATTATGGTAATATTATATCATATCACCGCAAGCATAATACAGAAATTTACGCAAACCTTCATAATCATTGGTATTATAATGTTTAGAAAGTTAAATATCAATTTATAAATTACACATAACAATCCAAAGTAATTCAATGTTATTCACTACGTTTAGTGGCAAATTAGTGGCAAAATTAAAACAACAGATAGTGAGTAAAGTAGTTAATTCTATTCTCTCCATCTGTTGTTTTTTTATTTATTAATCTTTAATAATTTAAATTATAAGAGTAATTTTCTAAATCTCCCATCAATTTATCTATCATTTCTTTACGTTCCTTTTTATCTTCTACCACTCGCTCTTCAAATTCTTCTGTTGTCCAAAAGATAGATTGTGATTGTTGTTGGTAAATGTTTAAATATAACTTTTCCCCAGTTTCTTGATGCTCATACTCTACTCCTTGAACGATTGCTTTCGAATTACGTAGCTGTTGAATTTCACTATAACCAGCATTTTCAATATCAGAAATAATAGCTCGCTTGTTATTGTTCATCAGATAAATCATATTAAATCCTCCCAGAATTACTTTTAACAAAAAAATAAATTCACCTATATTTTAACAAAAAACCAGACTTTGTCAAACATTTGTTCGTTAATGTGTATAAAATAAAAACAACAGATAGCAGTCGCCGTCTGTTGTTTGAGTATACCTTATTTCATTTGATAAACAGTGTTCTGATTAGAATTAATATGATATTGTATGTCATTTAAAACAGTTAGTGTCTCTTCAATTGTATTATAACTTGCTAACTTAACTTTATACATTGGCACCTTACCACAAGTTCCAATAATAGAATATTTGGGGTATCTAATCTTATAAGATGGTTTGATTTGTAATTCAACAATATTAATTATTTTTTTCTGATCTTGTGTCCTAATCCACATTCAATCATCCCCTCCTTAAATTTTTGATTATGGTAATGATAATAATCATCCTCATTTACATAAGAACATAATTTATCATTACTTTTTCTCCTCATATATATCTACTTCCCTTAATCTAATCATACGTTATTCTAGAATAAAAAAACATTCTTTTATTACATTTTTTGACATGATATAATAAGGAAGTGAAGTTTTTTTCTAACATACTCATATTGGTTAAACACCAAAAAAAACAACAGACAGCTGGAGCTATTTGCTGTTTTTTTCATTTCAAATCACTTGCGAATATTGGAATTTTTTGTTATATTTTAAACGTGCGTTTCACCTAATATGCACATTAATCATATTTTACTTTTTAATTAACTAATGCTCCTAAAACGTTAGTTAAACCTTAATAATCTCTTTCCATATGGGGTCCTTGTGACCTCGTTTTAATTTTACCTTTACTTACAATTTTTACATACGTATTACAAACCTATGTAGTATGATTACTTTGTGTTATTCAACACAACACTAGTTACTTCCATATTTACTGTTTTTTATCACCAGGGCTAGAGGTCTTTACGACCTCTTTTTTTACATTTTTTTACAATTATTGAATTCACTTTTTATAACATACATGCTAAAATAATGAAGTACCATTCCTAGTGGTACGTTATAACACTAACTAACTACCCCATTATATAATAGTTAGTTAAACCCTAATATTCTCTTTTTATATTGAGGTCTTTATGACCTCTTTTTCATTACTCTAACATTCTTAACGCTGTCTCAACTGAATCATATGCCCCCTGAATACGATTCATCTTTAATACTGCTCGTTCGATTTCCCCCATACTCTTACCTTCTGATCTAAGTCTATCTATTAGATCACTCGGAGACTCATACTTCTCTTTCAAATCGTGTTGAGCTTGTAATAAATATTTCCTAATGCCTTGCATAACACTACACCCTCTTTTAAAAAAATTGCTTATATATCTAATTATACTCTGATTTATTTCGCTTAAACATGGTAAAAATGTCACAAAATAATCGGCTTTTTTTGAAATTACATTTTAAAATGTAATTTATTTGTTTAAAATATTATTATTTAGTATATTTTAACTATACATCTTCATTCCCTTGAAGGTGTATACCAATCCCGAATAACTACCACTTTTAAAAAAAGAGATACTTCTAGCCAGTATCTCTTTTCTATTTTCAATCCTAAAAAATACACCCCTTATATTGAATTTTTAGTTCCAACTTTCGGAGTGCGCTTCAATCGATAGCTACTTTTTATTTAATATCTGGTGTTGTTTCCCATCCATCACGAATATCTGGTGTTGTTTCCCATCCATATTCACGAATATCTGGTGTTGTTTCCCATCCATCACGAATATCTGGTGTTGTTTCCCATCCATGTGCTCCTGGAATACCATCTCTCATAGACATAGCACTAACCATTCCTACCATAATTAACGATAATGAGAATAGTTTTTTCTTCATTTTTAAACACTCCTATAATACTATTTGTTTCTAATTGAGCAAATCTAATTTATTTCAAATATTTTCTTAAAATTAAATCGCTCTCAAAACAATTATAACTAC
>NZ_CALIOS010000092.1:0-19309 GCF_938044715.1 uncultured Turicibacter sp. | reverse complement strand
CTGTACATAACGCACCAAAAGAAGAAATATCCCCTTCACCTTTATTATCTGCTTTAAAAATTAACTTCACCGCTTGAGGTAATTTAAATAATTGAATTAGCCCTAAACGAACGGTTAATAAGACCCCCGTTCCAACTAACAACGTTAGCAGTGGAGGTCCCCAAACAAAACGATTCATTTGATCTAATAACTGTACAAAATTCATCACTAACACTCCTTTTTTTACACCCAACTGGTTGTTTTAAAAAAGAAGGGAAATAATATGTCGATTTCCTGGGAAATTCCTGTTATTTTACCCCAACAAACAAAAAGAGTCACCTTTTTAAAGATGACTCTGGAGTTTGACGTTAGTAAAAAGAAGGGTAACACAAAAAATGCGTTCCCAAAAAATACTATTCATCCCTGTCCTTTTGCCTGAGAGATTGAGCGAGATTGCCTTGCCCCTTCGGCGCCTATTCAAATAGGTCTCTCCAGAGTTCCGTCCGCTTTACAGTCCTCACTTGATTAATCAAGTACCTGAGAGTATGACTCCTTCGGTGTTCCAAATTGGAAACTCTTCTATAAAACTTCAACCGGTGTATTTTCATTAAATTAAAATTAGAATAACTCATCTTGTCGTATTTTGCAAGAGGAATGAGTCTAATAAATTTTATTTAGCATTGTTTTCAGAAATAGAAACTGACTGAACTGAGATTTTGCTCATCATTTCTTCAGCTGAAACCATTGGAATCCATGAGTCATCTCCTTTTTTAAACATCACCCTTAATTCCTTTGCTTTTTGACCATCCTGCTGAACCACCATCCAAATCTGCGCTAAATCGCCTTCTTCTGTGATATCAATAACATCATAGGTTAAAGAAAAATTTTTATTCTCAAAATTTGAATCGGTACTTGTTAACAACGTCATCTCTAATTCCTGGACTTGATACATCAGTGAATCTAAACTTTTTCGTGGAGATGGAACCTCTCTTAATCGTCCCACTTTTCCCACGATTAAAAAACTGACAATCAAGATCCCCATGATTAATCGTCGATTCATTTTTTCACCTCTTTTAATATCCTTTGCATGATGAACCTAAACCTCATCTTTGAAACATTAAAAAGCTTTTATTTTAGCTGATTGTTCCTTAATTTAAAGTTCTACTCGTTCATCACGATACGAATCCAAGAATACCTTGTTTTAATTTATCTAAAATCTGTTCTTGAGTAGGAATTTTAAACGTCTCATTTAACCATTCTTCGGTGAGATCTGGGACCCACAATCCTTTTTGTTTCTTGAGCGGCAGATCAATGGTCTTGCTCATCATAGGCTTTTCAATTTGTTCATTTTCCATTAAACTCAAAATGGTATTAACTAACATGTCTTGGCCTCGTCCATTGAAGATATCATCAATTGTTCCAAAGAAATTGGTCAAGACTTGTTTTAAAATCGTCAGGCGTTCATTAATAATCAGTTGCAGTACATCAACAAAGGTTAAATCGACTGTGACATACGCTTCCTGTCCTTCAATCCGTGATCCTTTTATCTCATAGCTGATCGTTGATAAAACAGATTGTAATAAATCCCGCTCTTGATCCGTTAAAGTAAGCTCATCCGAGTTTAAAATTAAAGCATAATCATCTTCTTGAACTTTATCAAACATCACTTTTACGGTTAATTCCGGAAATACTTGCTGAAATTTTATATATCCAACCCCGCCAACGACCACTAAGACGGCAATGATTATCCAAATCCATTTTTTCATGACTCACACCCTTATCCTATCTTTTTATTCATTATAGACTTTTTTAAAGGATTTTATAGCCATTGCCTGTAAAAAAGAGATTAGTTACGCTAATCTCTTTTTTCTTCATCTTGATCATCTAAATCTTCTCTACGAGATGGAACAATGAGTAATGCCATCCCTATCACCACCAATATCATAGGAACTAGTAACATCTCCATAGTCGGAATCCATTGACATAATAAAAAGGAGACTCCAATCCCGAGACCGATGAGATTTCCACGTCGAATACCGTTTTCAAAAATATGAACTCCACACGGAATAATGATAAAAAATGCCCAAAATCCACTAAAGAACACACTAAAATCCCAAATCCTTAAAACATCACCCCCTACTCCAATTCCTAAAATAATGAGTGCTAATCCCCAAATTAAATCCGATAGTTTCAAACTCATAACAATCGCCCCTAACTTGTATTTACTACACTATATGTTAGATACTGTCAAAAAGTGACCTAATTTCTTTATTAAACTCCTTCATCCTCATCAAAAAACGTTAATAGTCCCCCATATATTCCATTTAATACAGCTTCATCGAGAACAATCTTCCACGAATCCTTTTCATAAATAAGATGAACCTCGACCGTCGTTGTCATCATTTCCCTCTCCTCGCTATGAATCAGATACGTCATGATTTGATGATAAGCCTCATTTAATTCTTCTTGATTGGGATGCCCCTCTTCATATAACGTTGCATTTGAGAATAAACGGTTGAAGATTTCGATATAAAATAATGGCATGACTTTGTCCATGTCTACATTTGTCATTTCCGTGTAAACGATAGCGCAATCCCCTTCATCTTCAACATCTAAAATTCTAAAATTAAACCGTTCAACCACTTGAGGCATCATTCGATCAAACGGGATATCGTTCGTAATTTTGGCATCTAAAAACGTGTTAGGATCTAAAATATTAACCCCAAAATATTTTTCAACCGTTCTCTCATCATAATTTTGAACCCCAATTAAAGCACTTGAAACCGCGCTTTTAATCGGTTCTCTCGATGAACCACACCCCGTTAGTAGAATGATCATCATCATAATTAAAACCTGTTTTAAACATTTCCATCCCATTTCATCACCTCCTCTATTCACTAACTATTCCTACTTAATATCCCCCATTTTCCCTCGACTTAAACCTAAAAAAAAGACTCCCATCTTCTTATAGAAGCTGAAAGTCTTTCATTTGATTCAATCTCTTTTAAACTTAGTTTTTCAATAATAATCTTAATTCCTTATAGAAAATTTACCGATTGTAAATATTCCTCAAGAGTTGAGCAAAATCTTTTTATCAAAAGATTTCCCTTTAAATACTCCTTGGCTGTTATTATTCTAACTCATCTTCTGCTGCCATTGACCATCCATAGGTATCCGCTACTGGAATATAGCGAATTACTTTATCAGTTTGATTTAAACGTTTTTTCAAATAGATACTTAAGTTGTGATCGGTACAATAAATATAGCATCCTTTTTGTCCACGAGTCATTAAGGTTCGGTATGTATTTTTTATGATTTTGTCTGCTAACTCTAAAGCTTCTTCAGGATTTTTTTTATACATTCCTTTTAATCCTTTAATGGATTGGTCGGTGCTAGCTCGTTTAAAGAAATCTGTTACAACTTGACCATTTTCATAACGCATATCATCCCCAATAATCACACCAACATAGTCGAATTCAAGTCCTTGACAGGTATGAATACATCCTGCTTCTTTCACTGAGGTTGGATCAATGGCCCATGTTGATGAGTTTCCTAAATTCCAACTCATTCCGAAATGATGCTCTTTAATTTCGATATCTTTATGATTCGTATTATTACGACCGTCTTTTTTCCATTCCCAACAATATCCCGCTACAATTCGTGCTTTATTATTAATCACATTTTTCTTTTCAATTAGGTCTCTCATGACATTCGGATCATCCACCACTTTAATATCATAATCAAATTCGAATCCATCAAAGTTTGCCGTTTGTTTAATTTCTAATACATCATCTAACCAAGACAGGTATCCATCTGCTCCATTACATCTAAATTGAGAATCTAATTTCATTTCATAAACATCCGCATTTAACTGACCTGCAAAGAATCTAATGGCCTCTTTACTCCCCGCATCTGATACTGTTACCCTTTGATTTTCATCTATAAAGAAGATTGAAAATTTAGCGGCATTAATAATTTCTTTTGTTTGATTTTCTCCTTTATTTTTAAACATCCCAGACTTTTCATTTAACCGATGTGCTTCATCCACAATTAAAACATCAAACTCATTTTTATCAGATTCATAATAACACCCTGAACCTTTAAATAAATTATTTATGTATGATTTTTTATGATTTCCTTGAAGTTTCTCACAATAAATCGAACGAGGCGCACTATTTTTCGTAATATACTGACTTACCATCTCCTCTGATGTCAATTTAACTAAGAGATTTATAGCAAGAACAGATTTACCTGTGCCTGGCCCTCCCTCAACAATTAACACATTTTTCTTATTACTACGATAAGAATCGCGAGCTAACTCTAGTGCCTCTTCATACACCACTTTTTGAGTATCTATCATAATAAATTCTTGATTTCCTTGAAGCATTGAATTTAATGAATCTTGTAAAGACTTTGAAGGACGAATTTTTCCATTTTCAATTTTATATAAAATACGCTTTCGATCGGAAAGTTTAATATATTTCTGAATAAATGATCTAAGTTTTAATACATCACCTTTTACGTAGACAGGGGCACGGTCAATATAATCTTGGTAATGTTCGTTTATTAAAGCATCATTCTCTTCAAGAACATAATTGTGTAAATAGGCACAAGGATATAAACTTACCTCCCCATTTTGAACTGATTCATTATAATTTTCAATTAAACTTGCATATGACCAAGCTTGATACGATGGATGGGCTGTTTCAGTTACTCCATGAGCAAATCGAGTTTTAATAATTCCATCCTTCATTTCAACTAATTCAGAACTTTCCCACTGCTTGAGTTCCACAATAACAACAGAATCATTTTTTTGCTCATCCATTCCAGTTAAAATGAAATCAATTCGCTTTGAAGTGGTTGGCACCTTATACTCAATGGCTACGCCTGCTTCACTAGGAATGTCATCTGTACTTAAAACCTTATACATATATTGCATCGAATTATCCCAAGAACGTATTTCATTTTTTGATGTACGTCCTATCTTTTTCTGATAATTCTCATAAATTTTCATCGTTAATTCATCATTTAAAATATGGTTTAAAAATTCACTTTTTGTTGCTTCATATACTATCATTTATATTTACTCCTAAATGTCATAGTTAACTCATTATATTCTACACTACTTGAGACTGTCTATATTCTTCAGCAATCATAGTTTTATTAAATTCTGCCGTTGGATCAATTTCTGTAACTATTTTTTCTAACTCATCAATTGATACATTAAAAAATTCTTTTCTTAGATTAATTTTATTAACCCTATTTTTTTCAAGAATACTATGTAATTTTTGTTCTAAAGCAACTGCATCATCTGAAAAAATGAAGCTATGTACATCGAACATAAAAGGCACACTGGCATCACTTAATTCCTTTACTCTATCCATAGGCTCTAACCTTCTTGTCATACCCACCTTAAAAATATTCTCTCCAAACGACCCTAAGTTACTAATTATATACACATTTCCAGCTTTTCCATTTTGACGTTTTATAATATCGTCTTTCTTCTGCTCAACATCAAACAATTGTCTTTGTAACTCTTCAATTTTATTATTTAATTGAGATAATTTATCTTGATTATCCGTAATTAACAATAGCTCTTTAACTTTATTAATCTCTCCAATATATTTAGCCTCTTCCTTTTCAACCTGTTTTCTTTGTTGTTCAAGTTGTTTTCTCTCCTCAACTTCTTGCTTCATATTTAATCAATAACTCATTAATAGTTTTTTCATTTTCTTTATAGGCTTTTCTTAAAGATTTCACATCCATAGAATGGATTTTCAACACAACTGTTGGACACAAGTCTTCTAACTCAAGTGACTCTAATTCCGATAACTCTTGATAATTATTAATAGAGTATTCTACTGCTCTATATAATTTCTTTATTTTTTCTAATTTATTTGTTTGAGTATTAATTTGTTTTTCTACTTTGTCGACCTTAGCTGTGGCATTTTCTATTTCATCTTCTAATTTCTTTAATTCTTCTTTTTGTTTTAATTGTTCATTAAGTAAATCTGTTATTGACTCTACTGCTTGTTTTTCAGCATCTTTTATTATTTCGTTAATCATAACTTCTTTATTTTCTATTTGATAAATTAGATGACTTAAATGTGCTTCACAATTAATAATTTCTTTATTTAATCTATTCACCATCTTCAAAAGTTGTGATTTTTTAAAACTTAATATTACGGCAAAAATTAATGAAAAAAATAAAAACCATCCCATGTATAAAACTGCAATAAAAACCTCATTATAATACCATTTATTCAGTCGATTTATAACTTGTTCATAAGACAATACCATCTACATATTCCCCCTTTTCTGATTTCTTCTAATAATAGTTTATCACATAATTTTACATGCAAAAGAATTATACGGGTAATTATCAATTCAATTTTCAAAAAGACTCCTCCTATTTAGAGAAAGTCTTTGGTTTATTATTTCTCATGAACAAAGTGTGGAATACAAAAAAAAACGTCTCAACAATGTGAGACGTTTTTTTGTATTAATTAAATTTTCTTGTTTGACGAGCCAAGATTATTTTGACAATCAATGAAAATAGGGCAGGTCCAACTAAGTAAGCTAGCATAGCCAGTAGCGTATAAGCGACTTGACTATGTTTTTGAATTTCATGAACAAAGGCAAATGGAACATTAAAGGGTTCTCGAAGTAACATAATGTTTGATCCAAATAAAACATTTAAGATAATTGATATCATGGCTCCTATCATAAAATAAACACTAAAATAAACATAAGTTTTTCGGTTTACTAAAGTTTTTTGCTGTTTTAAATACATAAAGCTTAAATAAATCATAGCCGTATGGAAGAACAGACTGTATAAACATAAGTAATGCCAAATGGGATATCTCATGAGTGACGTTGTCGGGAAAATTAAAAATCCAATTCCCCCAAGTAAAGCACCCATGATAATAAATGCATCACCGAGTTTTTTAAACACGCCTTTTCCATAGCCACTAAGCCATAACGCATATATAAACAATGAGCAATACGATAATGGGAACCATGCATCTAACCAGGTATAGCCGAAATAAAAGTTATAGCCAATTTTAATGAGCTCGAGAAGGGTGATGATAACCGCTAAGATTTTGGTTAACTTCATCACTGTTTTCCACTGCATCTTTCTTGAGGCAAGTAAACACACACCTACTATCACAAAACAAACCAATAATGAGATAAGATGGGCGCTTGTAAACATCCCTGCACTTGGATATTGATCCAATGGCGCAAAAAATGCCGAACTCATTTGTTTTAGCATCCTTATCCCTCCTTAATTTCAGCTATTGTTTTTGCTTTACTATGTTCAATGGGTTTCCATTCCACTTTTTTAAATAAAGCCGTAATCGTAATAGGAATATACGTTAACATAAATAATGGGAATGTGAAAATATACAGAACTTTTTTGAAGTTCGTCGTGTGAATTTTATTCCACTGCGTAAACGTTGTTAACGCTCCGATGGCAACTAACGTAAAGTAAATATTAATAATCATTTGCTGTAAACTACGAATAATAACAGCCACTTCATAACGCGAGAAATCCCCCAATAACAGAGCCAATCCATTAAATAAAATACTAAAAATAGTTAAGAAGATAGCTGGGCTAATGACCATAAACATGTCAAAGCATGATGAGTTTTTTCGAAGCGCCCCCTTCATTAAATTCCCACCATATTGACGAAAGACTTGGAAAAATCCTTTTGCCCAACGAAGACGTTGTCTAAATGATTGTTTGAATTTAATTGGTTGCTCATCATATAAGACGGCATTTCGGCAATACCCAATTTTTTCGCCTGAAAGAACATTATCTACGGTGAATTGAATATCTTCTGTTAACAAGAAAAATTTCCATCCGTCATATTTTTCAATAATACGACGACTAAAGAAGAAGCCTGTTCCAGAGACAGCGCAACTTGTTCCAAGTAACATACGTCCTCGATTTAAATATTCTGATTCCCATAAAAACCAGATGGCGTATCCCGCTGAAATCCAATTATCACCAAAGTTTTTGGAGTTACGATAACTCGTGATGATGTCATAACCATCGGAGAACGTTTTATTCATTTCTAAAATATAGTTTTGATCCAAAACATTATCCGCATCAAAAACAAAATATCCGTCAAAACGCTCATTGTTTCTTTCCATCTGGTCTAGTAAATATTCCATCGCATAGCCTTTACCAATTTTATCTTGATTAAAGCGTTCATAGACGACGGCTCCTAGATTTCTTGCAATTTGAGCGGTATTATCCGTACAATTATCTGCGACAACAAAAACCGTTACGTTGCCCTTTTGATACGTTTGTGCCTGAATACTCTCAATCAAATGGCCAATCACTTCTGCCTCATTTCGTGCAGCGATTAAGACGGCAAAATGATGAGCTTTTTCTTCTTTATGCGGTTTATCTTTTTGAACTAAGGCCGTTGCTACATATAGAAATTGATAACAATAACAGACGAAAAAAATTGCTGCCACCGTAAAGTTAATCATTATTAGTTTTTCCATAAATCTCTCCTCAATATGACTTAGACATGGTTGTCATTTGTATTCGTTTAAGTTAGCTCTTTAATCTTCATCATAATAGGTGTTGAAACAGATTTATTTGACATGGCTCTATCTCACATTAAAATAAAGACATCTCAAAATCACTCTATTTGACAATCCTCTTTCTGTTTAAAATTCGAGCGATTGTGACAAACATACATGATAACAATATTTTATTGAATTGACAACACATTAACTTAAACATTCTATAAACAAGCGCTTTCTATTTTCAATATTGGTGCAAGAATTCATTATTATAATTAAAAAGATTAGAATCTGTTTTAAAAATAAGTTAATTTTTGAGTTTCGATTCTCGTCGACAATTTGTGTCATTGCTGACATCTAGACTTATTTTAGAAAGCTTAGCCTTTCAAATCAATAGTTCACGTCATTTCTATACAAAATCACTACTATATTCACTATTTTGCTACATTTTTTATACATTTATTAAAATTTAGGTCCATTTAGTTTGGATTGATAAAAAAGATTCTATCCTTAACTTAACCTATCTTCTATGAAGTATTCTTATTTTTAATCTTGATTTTGACGGAATCTAAAATAAACCAGTAAGTTTTTTCGACATTTTTCTATCTTTTCTAAGAATTATGCTTTAAAATATAGGATGATTCTTTGATTATAATTCATGATCTAAATAAAAAAGCTTGCCAAAATGCAAGACTCTAATTAACGGATTATGAAGGAGGGATTTAAAATGAAACAGTTTAATCTATTTAAGATTTGCATTGGAATCTTAACAGCCTATGGTATTCTCACTTGGACGAATAGTCAAACGTCTCAACTTCTATTAAGTATCCTAGTGACAGCCCTTTGGTGCGTGGCTTATTTTTTCATAACCAAGCAAATCAATGTCAAAAATAAATCCAATCTAAACCTTATTGTTTTTTTAATCACCTTAATTAGTGTCTCATATTTCAATTTTACGATTGAGAGGCCATTACCCTTTCTAACACAATCTTATTCATTAAGTTTTGTTGCGAGTGAGGGACCTGTTCAAATTTCTCAAATGAATGTAAATCATCAAAATTTGGATTTAAGTACTCTAACGACAGACAATGATTGGATTTTTAAAGAAACATTAGCAAGCTCTAATGGTACTCCTTTAACTCTATCCAACCTAAAAAATGAGTTAATCGGCATCCAACTTTTAAAAACGAGTGGAGCTGGAACTCTTTCTATTTATCGTAACGATCATCTCGTTAAAACCATTCATTTAAATAGTACAACAGAGAACGATTTAAAAATTAAAGTGTCACCCGACTATCCTATTTTATTAAACCTCGCTTATATGGGCTCGCTGATGGCTTTTTATCTCATTTTAAGTTATCTGGTGGCTTTTGCTGGCAAACTGACACAAAGGTTCAATGTTGAAGCTTTATCACCTGAAATCATTGGATATGCTGCACTGCCTATCCTCCTCATCACTTTATTTAAATGGACCGGACTTGCCAATGTCTCTTATCGTCCTCTATTATTAATGATCTTCTTCATTTCTATAACGGGAAGTGAAATCGGATTATTTAAAAAAGTAAAAATGAAACACAATGATTCATTCATCAAGTGGATTCGTATTTTCTTCTACTTAATACTCACTTCGATTCTGACCATCTTAGTGATGCAAATCATTTACTTTTTCCCAAACTTTGATATCACCATGACATGGATTGCACATCATATCAACTTAATTTTCTTGGCTTCAACAATTGTCTTTAGTATTAGTTTGGCATTATATTGTCTTTTTAATCACTTAATTTTAGCAATTAGCTTATCAAACCTCTTATTAATTGTCGTTGGCATTGCGAACTACTATAAAATGCTTGTCGTTGGAGAACCAATTTATCCGTCAGATATGTCTATGTTATCGCAAATGGATGAAATCGTAGGCTATGTTAAAGAAATTTTATCGCCAGCTCTGATTGGTGGATTAATGGCTTTCATCATTGGTCTAGCTATTCTTTCCGTCTTCACACGTAAAGGAACAAAACTAACACTCAAATCCCGTGTCATTGGATTAGTTTTAGCACTTTTTTATCTCGCCTCAACCTTTTACTACGATAAAACATTCATGAATCCGATCGTCACTAAGACAGTGAATTTCTCAAAATGGAACCAACTTTCAAACTATCAACAAAATGGCTTCCTATTTGGATTTATCACCAATCTTCAAAACGACTTGATGATTAAAAATGAAAACTATAGTGAAGCCAATATGCAACAAATCACTGATTATTATACTGAAAAAGCAAAAGAATATAATCAAAACTTAACGAATACCCAAACACCTAATGTGATGGTCATTGTCAGTGAGTCATTAAGTGATCCAACTGTGTTTAATCAATTAACATTTAGTGAAGATCCACTTCCTAACTTAAGACAATACATGCAAACTTATTCATCAGGGAACATGTTATCACCTTTTAAAGGCAACCGTACCGCAAATATTGAGTTTGAATTTTTACTTGGCTTTACAAACTCTTTATTACTAGAAGGAACCGTCCCATTCCAACAAGCTTTAAGTCAAAAAACAGAGATTCCATCGATTGTCTCTTACTTTGATGATTTAGGTTACTCTTCAATTGCGATTCATCCAAATAATGCAGCCTTCTATAAACGAAGTCTCGTTTATCCGGCTCTTGGATTTGATGAATTTATGTCAATTGATAAAATGACAGCCCCTGAATATATTGATAGTGGGAAATATGTAACAGACGAATACGTATTTAATCAAATGTACGACCATTTACTAAACACAGAAGGTCCTACCTTCACGTATGGATTAACCATGCAAAATCACATCCCTATCTTTGATGAGAAATTCGGTCCAACGTCCATAACCGTTACAGATTCATCTGGAGTTGAAAACAAGGAAATGGAAACTTATGCAGAGGGTCTAAAAGAAACAGATACTGCCTTAAAAGACTTTATTACCAAAATTGAAAACTATGATGAACCAACGGTTGTTGTCTTCTTTGGAGACCATTTAGTCAACTTCTCATCCGATATTCATGCTGCTCATGGATACGTTGATAAAGATCCAAATGCACAGACAGCTAAATTATTCTATGAAACACCTTTATTAATTATGTCAAACATCCAAGGCTTTAACATTGAAAACATTTATGATGTCAGCCCAATCTTTATTGCTCCCCTAATCTTAAAAGAGCTTAATTTGCCACTGACACCTTTCCAAATGTTCTTATCTGATTTATACGAAGAATTCAGTGTGTTACATAACAACTTTAAAATGGATGCTAACCAAAACCAAGTTAATGAATTAACAGCAAAACAACAACAACTTTTATTAACCTTTGAATTAATTCAATACGATATTTTAGAAGGTTCAGAAGACTTACTTCCTACTTTCTTCAATGTCCCTGAGTAAACTAAAAAGCGTATCAGATCGCAATGGCTTGATACGCTTTTTTTCTTATTCCACCGTAAATGAAATCTCCTCATTTGGCTTTTTATTTTGACAATTTTCCCTTATATCTCATCTATCTTCTTCCCCTATCCATTTTCTGAGCGAGCTTTTTAACAATTTCTAAAATAGCTAATGCATCACGACTCGCACTGCGTGGAAAGACATATGGGATATCGAAATAATCACAAATACCTTCAATTCCTAGTTTTGCAGGACTTGGATATAAATCATGAAAACAATAATAAATTAATTGAAATAAGCAAAGTGTTTCATAAGACTGATTTAACCACACCCCATTTTGACGACACGTATGAATTAAAACGCCTTCGCGCTTGGTCATCACATGAGATAATAAATTTTTTCCGACTAAATGAGCTTGTAACTCTTCATTAATACTTAAAAAATCAGGCGCCTTTTCAAACATCGATTCTTCATAGCCCATCTCAAGCACTTTTTCACTCAGTGGTTGTTTCGAATAAACTAATGTTTGATACACGACTTCTCCCGCTAAATTCACTAGCGCAACATCAATGAGCGTCATCATCTTAGAATGTTTAGATTCATTTCCATATGCCATCAAAATTAAAGCATTTGGGTCATTTAAAAATTTTTCAAACTGCGACTCGAGTCGTAATTTTCCTTGTTCATGTGCAACTTGTTTCCGAACTTCTAAGCACGTTAAACAAAGGCGCTCCTCTAATCTCCCCTTCTCTAATGTCATCTCTCCACATTGGCAAAGAGCAGACTGAGGGATATCATCTAAATGAAATACTTTAATTTCTTTAACGCATTTCTTTCGGTTACGGCTCCCCATCTTTTTATAAACACCCACAGGTTGTAATCCAAGCCCCACCACATCTAGTCTGTAATGTTGTGACAGTTCCGTTAACGAATACAACTGACCACTTTCTTTTACCTCGATTTGAGAGAGTCGAGGTAACAAAGAGATTTCATTTACGCCATCACTACATTCTAGTGAAATATACGCCTTCATATCTTGAATCGGTAATCTTCTAGCACGTGATTCATCAAAAATTTGTAAATGTCCCGTTAAATAAGACTTAATGGCACGTTCACTTTGCAAATAAGATTCAACCGTTTCCAACGTCTGATGCACCAAAACCTTTTTAACATAAGTCTCTTCTTCAAAATACCCGTGTATAATCGTATACCACTTATTCTTAATCAAAGAAGGCAGGATTTCTGACGTTTTAGGAAGATAAAAGACGCCAGACGCTAACTCTTCATCTGATAATTTCTCAATGCCCCATCCAACATGAGTATAATCTTCTAGGTACGTCAACTCACCTTCTGATGATGCCACCTCATAGACAAAATAATCTTCTTCATTACTCGCAAATTTCGGAACAGTATAAATGCCATGGCCAGTTCTAACAAGACATAAGTAATGATTCACAGCTGATTTAAAATAAGATTCTTGTTCACACGGCATTTCATCCATAAAATGACCATTTGCATAAACCTCAATTTGACCATTGTCATATTCTAATTTAAATAAAATTCCTCTAATCCACTGTTCATAATCACGAGCCCCAACTTCTGATAAATACATGTTTATTCTCCCTCGAATCAAATTCCTTTTTTTGACAGTTTATAACATAATATTACCATACTAATCCTTCATTTCCTATCTTTAAAACCATAAAACCTAACTTATGATTTTGTTTTATTGTTTTTTTAAACAGATAATTAATAAATTTTCAATCCTTAAAATATTTTTCTTATTAAAATAATAAATTTTACATTTTTGGCCTACTCAATCGTAAGTCTCACGTCATACTGAATGATGTTATCATCTCATTCAGCTAACCATGATCTCTTACTTAAAATAGAGTGGATTTAACTTAAACAAAAAAAAACTCTGATAAATATAGTTTAAAATGTTTCATTCACATTTTTAAACTAAACATTTATCAAAGCTTTTAAATGATATTGAGTAATGTTTTATTAGAGTATTTTTTCGTTTATGAACCATAAGAATTTGGGTAATTTTTTCATAAACAAATAGGATGATAGCGATGATTTCCTACTTTGGGAGAATAAAAAACCATCTGCTTGCTTCACATGATTTAACAAGTATTGTCCTATTTTGGGATACAGGCCAATACTGAGTCATTTTCAATTCATGGATGAAAAGGCATATCATACGATTGGGAGGCCATACGATGCTTTCATCTCATAAATGATCACGACTCTAATCCAAAAAGGATTAGGAATTAGGACTTTAGTGCCATTGCTTGAGTCCTAGATTGAAATGAATGAGTAGCCTAGATCATAACGTTTTTGAGATGCTTTATGATCAGGTCCAATAAAGAATCCGTAGATTCAATGACTGCAACCTCACACTACCGCAAACAGGTGATTGCCATTTTATCTAAAAACAGGTGTCATTAAACATAAAAGAATCTATCTTACCTTCTATGGCAACTAGCTAGCATCATCATCTTGAGTTAAGCCCTGTAGCTTGGCGTCCTTAAATTTCCTTAAGTTTGTCTATTTGATTGCATGTCCTACGATTTCTTCATGTTTAATTATAACGAAGACAAATTCCATTGTATACCCTAAATAGGGTGTCAACTTTGTCACCGTATTTGTTATAATCAATCTAAAAATAGCCAAACTACTTTTAAAAAGGAGGAATTATTTTGAGTGTCGTGGAAATTCACATGGAATTAACCAATAAGCAATATGCGTTGCAAGATCATCTCTTTGAACTTCAACACGAAATGGATTTAGTTGAAAAAAACATCGAAGCTCATGAGCAAGATCCTTTCATTTCAGAAGAGCAAGTTCAATCTCTGTATCGTCATCTCTGGTCTTTACAGGCTGATTTTAATGAAAGTAAAAAAGAATTAGAGACCGTCAAAAAACGTTTAAGTGAACTAGTTGAGATAGTAGGCGGTATCATGAGTTCAGATTTTTAAAGGCACTTTTGATAAAAGTGCTTTTTTTAGGCTAATTGTTTGGCAATAAAACGTCCCTTAAATAATTTCTTCACCCGATTTAATGTGTGAGACAAGCTCTCTTCATCTGCATGAATCGGTATTGCCTTCATCTCTTTTACTGAGGCATTACTCGGATCTTGTGGCAAGTTAAGGTGAAAAGATTTTAAAATTTTATTCGTTACCTCATCCATATTTACAAAATATTCATTAAATAAAACCGTCACTTTAATCATGATTTGATTCACCACCACAATAAGAGAGGTCTCACACCCTTTAAACCCAAGGTCATTTTTAATAATCATCCCCTGATAACCATCCACTTTAATTCCTTTAATTTCAGCAGACTTTCTCATTAACAACTGTTGATTTTTCATAACAGGTGTCATCCCCTCATCGAGTTGTTGACGTGTAATCGAAATAGTAAGGGGAGAATCAACGCTCGATTGTCCCTCAATAGCCATTAAGTCATAACCATCCAAATTCATTAATACCTCTAACTGTCTCGGAATCATAATCGAAGCATCCATTAATTGATATCTCACTAAATGATCATAACGATATCGTCCTCCATAGAACGCCTCAAAACAATTCTCATCCTTCAAAAATTTCTCCATTTTCATCTATCCGTGTCCCCTTTATCCATAAAATATCGCCGTGTATCTGACAGCTCGTTTACATGTTTACATTATATTGACAAAAATCTCAAAATAGACCTAACTTTTTCATAAAATGAGGCGGATGGAAAAAGACAAATATTCCTTTAAATCGAATATCTTTCAAAATGCAGACTTTTTTTATGTAAGATGTTGCCCCTTTTTGTTTGAATGGTTCACTTCCTTTTTTTAATTTTGAAAACATTTGTCAATCACGTCGTAAATCTCTTTCTTCTTTTGTATACTATAGCATATTAAGGAAGAGAGGGATTAACCATTGAAAAAAATTGTCATTAGTATCTCACTACTCGTCACTGTTTTATCTATCGTTTATATCTGTCAATATAATACAGCCTCTAAAACAGCAGAAGAAGCCATGTCTGTCGCCGGTGCTGATTCCATTGAAATCCTTTATGAGAAAAAAACAGAAGATGGTAGCATTTTACTGTATCGAACCATCGGAACGGATTCCTTATCTATCGCCTATGTCAATCGTAACTTTTCAGGTTATGAATTTATGGATTACAACATTGCTTATGAAATCTCAAATTTAGAAGCACAAGCTGGTCTTTCTTATGTCAGTCTTCAAAAAACAGAAGATGTTCCCTATACGATTTATGCAGGAATCACAACAGATGAAAACTTACATGAAGTCTTAATTACAGAGCCGTCTTTTAGCATCGCTCATAGCGCTAAAATTATCGAATCTGATATAGAGGGAACCTATATTTGGATGGCCTATTCTCCTGATTTTACAGGAGAAAATTTCTCACTCATCGGTCTTTCCGAAACAGGTGATATTATCGGTGACATTGAACAAGATGGAACACAAGTTACCATTCATACCATTGATACAACTGAAGCTCACTAAAAAGAGGAAACTTAATGTTTCCTCTTTTTACATTGAGGTGTCAATTCTAAAAAAGCAACGGATAAACGCCCCCTATCTAAACAGGTATCAAACCAATAGTGATACCATCTTACATAAAATAAAAAGACATAGGCCCCTACACTCCTATGTCTTATTTCAATTTTTAATAATCATCATCACCTTATAAGACAAATTCAGTTTTAGTCCATTGTCTAAAAAAATTAATATCTCGAATCGATCCATCACCATTTAAAAGCCCCAAATAAATCCCATCAGCTTTTCCAACTTTCCAAATCGCACTCGCTGTATTATCTTTCGTCGAAATACCAGCTGACTTCACATAATCAATAAAAACATCTTTACCAACACCAAATGTTTCAGTCACATAAGCGACTAAATAAATATCGATACAACTCGCTCCTAAGTCATTCACATCTTTGCTCAAAATATGCTCTTTTACAATTTCAGGCCATTCCTCAGGATAACTCTCCACAATCAAATCTTGAATTTCACCTAAACAATAGGCACGATAACTTCGTTTCTCCCATTGTTTTAATAAAGAAGCATCACCTTTTAATTCCACTAAATGATTTAATGTTGTTTTTAAATGACAAAGCATGGGGATGACTTTCGTATCCAAACTTCGTCCTCTCAAATGATTTGGTAACACAACCTTCAAATTATCATCTTTCATCATATTCTCCCCCATTTATTTGAAAACCCTTTCCTTTTCATCACTATTATATGACCTCTTGTCGATTATATCAAGAAAGCCTCTAAAACTTTTTTTAATTTTTGCTTGCAAAATAGCTCATAGCAAATCTCAAACTAAAAAAATCAGAGTAGCCTTCTATATTTTTCAATATATGTCGGCTTCCTCTGATTTGTTGACTTTTTTTATTCCGTTACGTAAAAATTTCGCTGCGAATAGCCTAAATCATCATGATCTAGGCAATAAATGACTTTACCTTCTTGGGTAAATCCAATTAAATCGACCTTAATGTCCTCAATTATCGTCAACTGCTCTAAAAATTCTAAAATTCCATCTTCTAATATCTCATAACGCTCAATATCAATCCATTTCGGAAAAAACTGTCCCTCATTTTTAATTCCAATCGCCACTACCATTTCATTTCCTTGCTGCATATAATCCATAATCTCTCGAGTCTCCCCTTCTACCGGTTCAAACTCAATCAAATCCCCCTCCAAAAACTGCTGCTCCTTTAACCCAAACCAGCGCATGACAAAATCATCCTCTTCATATACAAACATTTGTAAGTAATCTTCATTATAAGCTAAATCCATCATATTCGCTTGAGCAGGAACCTCTAATTTTTCACAAGTCTGTGACGCTAATTCACAGATCAAATATCCTGCTGCCGCTTCATATCCCCCGATTTCTGCTATTAAATGTTGTCCATTATTAATAAACGTTGGCATTCCATAATACGACACTTCAAGTAACTTTTGAGCATCATAATAAATCGGTTTGGCTAACAAAACCGGTTCACTCCCCTGATTCCATAACCAAAGCCCCTCCGTATTGCTATAACTCATCATCGTTAAATCCTGATTAAAGTCACACCCCAAAATTTTCCCCTCTCCGTTGATAACATCAGGTAATCCCTCTACCTGAACAACTTCTAACTCTTCATCAAAAATAAATAACTCCTCTTCCGTTATCACATACAATTGATTATCAAGAATCTTTACCTTAAAAACACTCATCCCAAGCATCACTTCTTTGATGACATCTAAACGAGATGCACTCATCTGATAAAGAATGGCCTGATGATCTAGCGTATATGGCACTGTCAAATAAAGATCATGACCTCCAAGACGTCCTAAAAACGTCAAAGGCTGCAGATACTCATCGCCTAGCTCATTAAGATTAAACAGCACATCAGAAAGCTCTTCGACTTCTTCTTCAACCCCTTGATTATCCTCTACGATTTCTTGCTGTGGCATTGAAGTCACAGACTGACATCCAGCTAATAACATACTTAAAATAAAGATACTTATCCCTTTTTTCATGATTCCCCTCCATTTTTTCTAATTATACCACATAACATTCTAAATTCCCTTCATTCACTACATGAAATAAAATCAATCAGCAATGATTGGTTAAAGTTTTAATAAATTGCAAAACTTAGACCTTTCCGTTCAAATATAACTAAAAAAATCCCCCTAAGAACCGATTCTTTAAGATTTAAAAGGAGCCATCACAGGCTCCTTATTTATTTAATTGTAATCAGACTTTCTAAAATAGTCTCACTTTCATGATGTTCATAAGAATCCTCACCCGTAGGAATCCAAATTTGTTTTTCAATCACAACTTTGAACGTTCCTGTTTTAGTCTTTGATGCTCGATAAATTCCCTTTACGCCTTGATTTCCTAAATATCTTAATTGGCTCATCTGAAGCTCTTCTCCTGTTTCATCAAAAACACGAATATCATATCGTGACCAATCTTCCTCTGGAATAGTCGCATCCACAATGACTCCAAATGGAGTCATTGATATTTGTTCAATACTGGCTCCATTCGCATTTACTCCTTCAACAACCGTCACTGATGATAACTCTTGATTAACCTTAACTGGCACTTTAAATGCCCAAGTTCCCCATGTGGTTTGTGATTCATCATCAATATGATTGGCACAATTTTCTACGATAATTTTCTTTGTTTGGAAGGTAAACTCTTCTGGAATTTCTCCTGATCCTAAATAGTACTGCTCCACGCCAACAAACGTATGCTCATCAATAAATTTTCCTTCAAATCCTGAAATTCCGATTACCTCTAATTCCGCATCAAAATCAAAGAAAGAGCAGAATGAAGCGCAAGCCG